>JBEQLH010000007.1:3489-31692 GCA_040326075.1 Anaerolineales bacterium | reverse complement strand
CCGCGCCATCCGAGTGTTGAAGAAATCCGAACATTAAGGGCAAATCTAGAGTTTGCCAGTGTGGACCAACCACTCAAAACTCTTTTCATCAGCAGCACTGAAATGGAAGACGGAAAGACCTCTGTAGCTGCCAACCTGGCAGTAGTGATGTCGCAAGCAGAGAAAGATGTGATCCTGTTGGATGCTGATTTACGAAGACCTAATGTGCATAATTTCTTCGGCTTAACGAATAATTATGGATTGAGCGATGTGTTCCGGGGTAAATTGAGCCTCGATGAAGTGGTAAAAGATTGGACTGGTGGTTCAGTATCAGTGATCACAGCCGGAGATCCACCTCCAAATCCAGCTGAACTTTTAGGATCGAAGAAAATGACCGAAGTCCTGGAGGTGTTGGAATCGCGGGCGGATATGGTGATTATCGATGGTCCACCTTTTGTTATCGCGGATGCGCCGATATTAGCTTCCAAAGTCGATGGCGTTCTGCTGATTATTCGCATGGGATATACTCACGAACCAGCGATTAAATCTATGATGGATCAGATTGATCGGGCCGGCGCGAAAGTTGTTGGGGTAGCGCTTAATCGACTCCCACCCAAAGGTATCGGGTACTATGCAGGAACCCCATACTATTCTACTTATTATAGTGATGAACAAGAAAGTACTTGGAATCAAACTCGGCAAAGAGGATGGCGAGACAGATTGACCTTTTGGCCATTTAACTCCAATTCCCGATCGAAATCAGGTACCAGAAGAGTGTTTGACCAGATTGATGTGGTCGATGGAGATGGAGAAGAATACGGGTGGGGTGAGTAGAAACTACACAATAAACAGGTGATTTGATTTACTCAATAAAAAAATGAACCCCGCCGGTCGCGGGGTTCATCCTTTTAAAATGAGTCCTGACTACTCAGAGGCAGTTTTTACTTTGTGTTCTAAAGTGCGGGATAGTATGGAGTCCAATTCTGGATCAGTACTGCTGGATTTGCTCTTCTGTTCAGCTTCATCTTCAACAACTTGAGATTTTGATCGTTCCATCGCTTCCCTTAAAGCTATTTCCATTGCGGTCTGAACGGGCTCTTCTGTTTCCTCTGGATCCTTCTTGGGAGCAGTAACCCTCTTTTTCTTTGTGACGGGTTTTTCAACAACAACCGGTTTTTCTTCAAGTGCTTTCATGCTGAGCTTGATTTGTTTCTTGCGCCGGTTCACTTCTAAGACCTTAACTTCAACCTCGTCGCCAACTTTAACTTCTTGCTGGGGGTCCTTGATGTATTCATGGGTAATTTCGCTGATGTGGACTAAACCAGGCCGCTCAGCGCCAATCTCGACGAAGACCCCGAATTTTTCAATGCGGGTGATCGTTCCTTTAACAACCATACCTTTTTCAATATCTCGCCATTCCAGTGCCAACGGCTCAATCATGGTTAATTCGAGACGATCTCTTTTGGGTTCTACCCTGCGAACCCAAACCACGACCGATTGACCAACCTGAATGACATCTTCAACCCGATTAACGGGCTCTTTCTGCAGTTGGGAGATATGTACGACACCAGGCATTTCAAGGCCAATATCTACTAACGCTCCTGCAAGAGTCGTCTTGATTACTGAGCCAGAAAACTGCATCTTGCGTTTTACATCGGCTACCTCAGTAATCTCCGCGTTTTCAGGGGTCGCTACAACATTCGCTTCCATAGCGCACACTCCAATTAATATATTTTCTAACTACTCGCCAATACTGGCGTTATTATCGCTAGAATGAAATTTGTGGGTGTTTTGGGGTTAACACCCGCAATAGGCTATTATACTTGCCCAATTAGTAAAAGTCAAAACAAAGATAATTAGAATTCCTTTATTTTTTCTTTTTGTCCTTCCTTATGAGAAATTAAAACCTGGAACAGATCGATCAAATTTTCTGACCACTCAGGCAATGATTTGTATGGCATCCAGAGAGCAGTTTTACCAATCCTTACCTGTGGACCAAGATTTGGTAAATCAGGAGGGGGGGACTCATCTCGAAAACGCAGGACGAGTTGACTATTTTCAACGTTTACACTGGCAATATCTGACATCTCAGCTAACAGCTTAATTTTTAATTGGAATAACAAATTGCGAACTGGTTTAGGTGGGATACCAAACCGATCAGTGAATTCTTCAAATAGGGCATCTATTTCCGCCATGGACCGCAGATCTGCAATTCGGCGATACAATCGAAGACGCATATTTTTATCCGGAACATATTCTGCTGGAATGCTGGCATTCACGGGGAGGTCAACGCTCACCAGTGGACGCAGTGTATCCATTGTGGTAGGCCCTGGTTCCGGAGGTAGACCGCGTTTGTTACGCAGGCGTGAGACCGATTCTGTGAGCAGACGAGTATATAAATGGAATCCAACCGCGACGATGTTTCCATGTTGGCGGGTACCCAGAATATCACCAGCTCCCCGGATTTCCAGGTCACGCATGGCGATAGAATAGCCCGCGCCTAACTGGACATTCTCAGCAATTGTTTCTAAACGTTGGCGACCTTCCAGGGTTGGATTCTTGCGGCGATGTTTGAAGAAGTAAGCATACGCTCTCTGAGCTCCTCGACCGACGCGCCCCCGTAATTGGTAGAGTTGAGACAGACCAAAAGTATCGGCTCGATCCACAATCAGCGTATTCGCATTCGGGATATCCAATCCAGATTCAATGATCGAGGTACTCAAGAGAACATCGATATCACCAGCAGTAAATTGGTCCATGCGCTTAGACAGAATCTTCTCATCCATCTGACCATGAGCGATGGCAATACGTGCCTCGGGAACAATATTTGCGAGATGGCTGCGCATAGCCGAGATGGTCTGGACGCGATTATGGACAAAGAACACCTGACCGCCCCGTTCTAATTCCCGAAGGATAGCCTGCCGGACCAATCGTGGTGAATATGACCCGACATGGGTGATGATCGGTAAGCGTTCTTCTGGGGGTGTATTTATGGTGGAAATATCCCGCACTCCAGTCAAGGCCATATAGAGAGTACGAGGAATTGGCGTTGCTGTGAGGGTGAGAACATCGACCTCAGTGCGGATTTTCTTAAGATATTCTTTGTGGGTCACGCCAAAGCGCTGCTCTTCATCGATGATTAGTAAACCAAGTTCTTTGAACTCAACGTCGGTTTGTAATAAGCGGTGGGTACCAATAATGATATCGAGATTTCCTAGCGCTAATCGGAGAAGGATATCCTGCTGCTGCTGAGGTGTTCGAAAGCGGGAAAGCATTTCTACTTCGACTGGGAAAGCCGCAAGTCGCTCTCTAAATGTATTGTAATGCTGCTGAGCCAACACAGTTGTAGGAACCAGTAAAGCGACTTGTTTGCCATCCATAACCGCTTTAAAAGCGGCTCGTAATGCCACCTCGGTTTTCCCATAACCGACATCACCGCAAATCAACCTGTCCATCGGCAGCGGGTTTTCCATATCCTGTTTTACTTCAACCAGGACTCGCACCTGGTCTTCAGTTTCGATGTAGGGGAAGCTGGCTTCGAGCTCCTGCTGCCATGGGCTGTCTTTTGAAAATGCATAACCGGTAATGACCTGGCGCTGGGAATACAATTTAAGCAAGTCCTCAGCAATCTCAACAACTGCTTCTTTTACGCGTTTCTTCACGTTGCGCCATTCAACACCCCCTAATCGACTTGGAGAGGGGATGCGATTGTAGGAGCCTATATAGCGCGTAATCCGATCGGCCTGGTGAACTGGTACAAATAGTTGATCACCTTCTGCATATTCGACTGTGATGTAATCGCGTTCAATTCCATCAACAGGACGGGAAACCAACCCGAGGAATCGACCTACCCCATGATCGATGTGGACAACCCAGTCGTCAATCTTCAAATCAGTATATGCCGCTTCTGGCGCTTCAGCTAATGCGCGCTGACGTTGGCGTGGCTCTGGTCGTCGCCAACCGAAAATCTCGCCGTCTGTGAGCAACTGCAGGGGTGGAATTGTGGGTTGGTTTAGGATCCAACCTTCTGCCAGACTCCCTTCGATAAAAACGGGTGGGAAAGCATCTTGAGTATCTTCGAAAGAAAGTTCATTCCATAATTCGTCCAAACGTGCTGCCTGGCGGGAAACGACGGCGATCCGCTCTCCAGACAAATATCCCTGGGAGAGGTGATTCATCAGGGGTTTTAGCTGACCACCGAAGCGTGGTCCGGAGGAAAATCGTTGTGCGAATGAGGTAATTTCGAGCATCGCAGAGGGCCCCAACTCAACAGTGGAATGCATTGACATTGAGTCATAGAGCTCGGCGAAAGTCAGATAGGGGAGTGGAAAATCCTGAGGTAATGCACCTTCAGCAATATGATCAGCGCGTAACTCAACTGCTTGTTCTTCGATTTCATTGGCTGAATCTCTGAAATCCTCTAAATTGTCAATCAAGATCAGAGCCTGGCGAGGCAAGTAATCAAGGATGCTGGCAGGTGAAGGGTGGAAAAGTGGGATGTGGAACTCGGAATATTGTTCTCCTTCCTGCTCCTCGGGTTGATGGGTGGGGGTAATGAACTCCCGGGCAGGAGATATCAGCAATCGATCTACTTTATCGGATGAACGCTGCGATGATGGATTAAAAATTCGCATCGCATCAATTTCATCACCGAAGAAATCTAATCGCACAGGTTCAGATTCAGGAGGAGGCCAAATATCGATGATTCCACCTCTGCGAGCATAATGACCTGGCGATACAACCGTGTTAACTGGCTCATAACCACGCGCAATAAGATCGCGAACCAGTTCATCCATAAGAATGGTCTGGCCAGATTTCAATACCCGGACTGCCTTGAGGAATTCCCGCCGAGGTATAGTGCGGGTCATTAATGCGCGTGCTGGCGCAATGATCACTGGCGGAGTGGAAGGGGATTGTGCACCGGGTATATGGTAAGCAGCAAGTTCTGTCAATGCCATGAGACGGTCACGGCGTGTTCTTTCTCCCCAAGGAGAATTTTCATAGAATAAAGGACTTGGTTCAGGGAAGAAGAGTTTTGGTGCGTTGGGTGCCAGGAGGGTCAGTTCATCAAAGAGGGTAAGGGCGCGATCGGTTCGATCGGTAAGCAGAAGAATGGGGAGCTGCAACTCTTTATAAATGGCTGCTAATACAGGTAACCGCGCAGAACGACGCAACCCAATGCTGGGATATTCTGACAGCATATTCGGTGCAGCGGTGAATATGGTTTTGGGATCGCGATCGATGTTAGCTCTGAGATTTGTGATCAAATCATTGGCGCAGTCGATAATTGGATTGATCAGCAACTCGTTGATTGTTGAATCTGGCATATTATTCTGCATTCCATGGGAGAAGATCGATGTTCTTCAATGATCTCATTCAGATTCTCCATTTGCATAACTGTTGTACTGATTCATGGCGGTCACCAATCCCAGCGAGACAAAAGTCAACACTGCATCAGCGCCACGATCAAGGATCTCAGGGAGAAAATCTAGTTCCTCTTGAGAGAAATCGCGCAGCACATAGGAAGCTGCCTGCATACGCCCAGGAGGACGGCCGAGCCCCATCCTTAAGCGGGGAAATTCATTGGTTCCGAGCCGATCGATAATCGAAACAACACCTTTTTGTCCAGCTGAGCCACCAGATGGACGGATTCTTATTTTTCCAAAGGGCAAATCGACGTCATCGTTAACGATCATCAGGTTCTCAAGAGGGATTTTATAGAACTTGACTAATGCACCGACAGCCTGACCAGAAAGGTTCATAAAAGTTTGTGGTTTAGCCAGTATGATCGATCGATGTTCATATTTTTTCTTGCATACCAGGGCTCGTGATTCTACGCGAGAGAAGGAAATATCTAATTTGGCAGCCAGCTGGTCAACGAGCATGAAACCGATATTGTGTCGGCTGGTTTTATATTGCCGACCTGGATTTCCGAGTCCAGCTATCAAGAAGGGGGATAATTTTGGATTAATTTGTTCCATGAATAATTGTTATCAAAGACGTTGCACGCGCCAAATAAATATGGTCGGTGATTATTATGAGCCTCTTCTCCTCCGGTTTCGGATGAATACATAAATTCCAAACAGAGCAAGGGCGACAAATGAAAACAATACACCTTTACCGATACTTAAGCCTATGTCCCTGAAATTCAACTGGGCGGGATTGGGAGGTAAGGGTGTCGGAGTGAGGGGAACGGGGGTAATGGTGCTGGTCAAGGTTTCAGTCGGCATAAGAGTATCCGCAGGTGCTGGTGTTGAAGTTGGGGCCGGGGTGTGTGTTTCGATTACTGAGTAGTTACGCACCCGAAGGCCTGGCACAATCTTGGAATACTGGTCCTGTTCCGTAATCACAATGACTCTTAAAGTGTAGTCTCCGTCAGTCAGGATAGTCGTATCCCATTCAACATTTAATCCTTCATTGGTGGGTTCCTTAATCTCATGAATCAGGAACCAGGTATCCCGAGGATCATCAGCGTATGAAAAGCTAAGTTCAGCAGAAATGTAATTTTCAAGGTTAATCTCAGCTTTGATCAGGATATTTCCTTGAAGAGCTTGACCAGGAACGGGTGATAGTACGGTGATTTGTGCCTGGGGAACAGGCGTAGATTCCTGAGCGGCAACACCCAAAGATGGAATAAACAGCGGAAACACCAAGGTAATAATGGGAAGTAAGCGGAGCATCGCAATCCTAAAGTTTAACATGGAGACGGGTGGCGGTCAATCAAACTGCGTAATTTTGTTTATGTTCAGCGAATTTGACACTATGTAACTGTTCAGCGAAAATGTCACCCAGAATTGAAGGGGGTGGTGGTCTCCAGGGTGTGGGCTATAATTCAATAAAATCCAGAATATAATTTGCTGTTGGAAGCGAATGAACTCGATAGTAAATCTCAATCCTCTGATATATCACCATCACCACGCAGAAAAGATTGAAGACATCCCTTTCTGGTTGGATCTGGCCAAGGAAGCTGGGGATCCAATCTTGGAATTGGGGTGTGGGACCGGAAGAATTATTTCTCAACTAGCTAAGCTCGGTCAAAGAGTTGTTGGCTTGGATTTAAGTTTCGAAATGTTAGCCTTCTTAAAAGGAAATCTACCAATTCAAGAGCTTGATTTGGTGGATATCTTCCAGGCAGATTTAGGAGATTTTCAACTTGGGCGAAAATTCTCGTTGATTTTCCTGGCATGCAATACCCTCAGTACACTGCACAAAGAAACACGGGCGAAGGCTTTTTTGCGTGTAAAAGAACATTTGAGTGAGGGAGGTTTATTTGCTGCCAGCGTACCAAATCCAGTGCAATTAGAAAGATTGCCAGTCTATGGCGAGTCTGAAATAGAGGAAATTATTTCACATCCTGGATCCGGTAATCCTCTACAGATCAGCAGCGAATGGGAGCGGTTCGATCGAGATGTGGTCTTCCGCTGGCATTATGATCAATTGCTCCCAGATGGGCGGATGGAACGATCCACAATTGAAATAAAGCACACACTAACCAACCTGCAGGGATATCAAGCTGAGCTGCAGACTGCCAGGCTCAAGCTGGTTGAGATCTATGGTGACTTTGATAAATCTGAATACGATCATGATTCTCCTTACCTGATTGTTTTAGCCAGGAAAACTCCTGGATTCTAACAAAAAAACAATACTTCATTTGCGTTTATCTGATATTCGCCCGGTATTATTGGGGAAATCAAGATATAAAACCAAGGAGATTAATTTAGAATGATGACCCTATATGTTTCCCCATACAACCGGGCGGCCAGAATGAGCCGACGTTTGGAAGAAAGAACCTCCACAGCGGAATATTCTGCCAGAGAGAAAGTTTTAGCAGTTGATGTGAAGGCAGACGAGGAGGCTTACACAATCTCAGCCCTGATTCCAGGCATTGAAGCTGAAGAGATCAATGTAGAGATCCTCAAAAATACCGTTTCAATCCGCGGCGAATTCAATGATAGTGAAGAAAATGAAAAGGAAGAAATTTTAGTATCTGAGTTACCAGCAGGTCGCTTTCGCCGTGAGCTGACTATGCCAGCCGCGATGGATTCATCCAAGGCAGATGCAAGTTTGAAGAATGGTGTATTCACTTTGCGAGTGCCAAAAGCTGAAGTAGATCGCCCGAAAATGATCAAAATCAACACAAATTAGTTAAACAACTGATTCAAAAAAGGGAAGGTAACCATTGCCTTCCCTTTTTTTGTTTAACTACCTGAACAAGCATTATTGATCAGGGTATATTAATATCTCAAAATGCCACCAATCTTGTCGAAATCCTGGTGCACCTCAGTTTCACGCAAAACTTCAACCTCGCCTCCATCTCGCATTACCCTGCGCACGGCTAATTCGACCGCATCCGGGATATTTTCAAATTGATTTTCACAGAAGGGGCAATTTTCGAGCTGCTCCGAGGTCAAGTATCCACAACCCTGACAGCGGAAACCTGGCGAGCGATATCCTTCACGGATTATCAGTGTGTGGACACGTCCATCATGAACAGCATTGAGTGTGTCTTCAAGATTGATTACTCCACCCAAACCCTTAGCTTCATTGGTGATAATAGTTTGGACAAGCTTGGCTTGCTTTTGCTCTTCAGCTTCTTGACCTACCTGTAGTGCTCGCTCCATGATCTCTGTCTTGTTAGCAGTTTTGCTTATTGGGAATGAGCCGATTACAAGACTCTGCCATCTTTTTGGCAAGTGATTGCGAAAAACGTTTACATTTTCTTCAGTCCCGCCAATCAGCACCCGGCGTACACTATGTTCTCCGAAGAAACGGGCGGCGAACTCGGCGGCATCCTTGATGTTTCGTTCAGCGACCACTTCCACATAATTTGTTTGTCCGGCTGTGCCTCCCCTTCGTCCGCGAGCTTGTGAACCACCCCCTCTTTTTGTCCGGCGGATACTCTCACCTGACAATTCTTCTTCTTCGAGCAGTTCGCCAAGGTGGAAGTAAAATAAGCGAGCATCGATCTTGTCAACCAGGGCTACCCCATATCCTCCATAGAAGTCAAGCAAATCAGCAAGCGGTTTTACATGGATGCGTTCGCTTATTCGAACACGATCGCGAATTGGAACTGCAAACGAGAAGGTTCGAAAAAAATCATCCGCGGCACATGAAAATAAGGCGACACTACGACCCGACCAATCGAATTCAAAATCAATATAGCTTTCTATATTTTGAACATCCTTCTCTAGATCAACATCTTTCATCATGCTTCGTAAGCGCAGTTTGTATGCATCAGCACTCCCTTGAGTTGGATCAGTATTAAGGTAAACACTCAACACCTGGTGTTCAGTTTTGAAATCCAACAACTCCCGTAAATCATGTTCGGTAAACATCGGCATCTCCTATTTATTGGTTGAGAGATAACATTTCGGGTAAGGGTTGTATTGTTCGATATATATTGATCCCCAATTTCAGATTAATTTATGGACGTTTTCCAAGGGTCAGGTTAAGCTGAAGTTCCTGATCCTGTCTAATAACAGTCAAGGTGATGGTATCACCTGGGCTTTTCTCCTGAACAAGATAGGAAAGTAAATCACTGAAAGTTTGGATTGCTATGCCATCTATAGCGATGATGAAGTCCCCACCTGAGAATAGATTTGGAAAATCAGTGGGATTCGTGGCGCCCTGTAAACCAGCTCGATCGGCAGGGCTATCCTGAGTAACATCAGTGACATAGGCACCGGTTGTACGGGGTAATTGTAAAGCTTCTTGCTGAAGGAGACTTATATCCGAAAGACTGCTGATACCCAGGTAAGGATAATCATATTTTCCTTCACTAATCAACGAGGGCACGACCCGTTTAACTGTATTGATAGCAATTGCAAATCCAATGCCTGAATTCAATGGGTCATCCCCGGAGGTGAAGTTAAAGGTGCGGATGGCGCGATTTACCCCGATCACCTCTCCCTCAACATTGAGCAATGGTCCACCAGAATTCCCCGGATTAATGGCTGCATCCGTTTGAATAATATCACCAGCAGTGAAAAAATTTCCTCCTGGCGCTTCATGGATAGATTCGAGTGTGCGTCCCAAGCTCGAAATTATCCCAGTAGTCATTGTGCCATTGAATCGAAAAGGACTGCCGATAGCGACAACTGTCTGGCCTACTTTTATCTCTGAAGAGTCACCAAGTGGTAGAGGAAAGAGTTCCTCAGGTGGAGCATCGACTTCGATAACCGCCAGGTCGGAGTCGGTATCGGTTCCTATTACTTCGCCACGAGTTTTAAAACCAGATGGGAAATCGACTTCTAATTCAGAAACACCTTCAATAACATGAAAATTGGTAATGATGTGTCCATCTTTATCGATTACAAATCCAGATCCCAAACCGTTTCCACTATCGGTGAGAACTTGAATTGCGACAACACCTGGATTCGATTTCTCATAAATCTCAACCAGGACATCTTCACCAGGTTTTGAACGAAGAACAACAGGTTCATCCGTGGATTGAGGGACAGCTGTGATTAATTTTTCAGTGGGTTCTATTTCAGTCACAAAAGTCGATGTTGCCGTTGGATGAACTTCCGTGGGGATTATTGAAGGGGTAGTGGTAAGGGCCTGACAAGAAAACAAGAATACTGATATTAACGAAAAAAACACCACTAATTTATTGCGATTTTTCATTGTTACGGTTCCTTTCACCTGTTTTATGTTTACCTATAAGAGCAGAGATCATTGAAATGATCCGGGGAATAGTAAATATTGTGGTTCATCTTTGTAATTGCTGCAACTCGGAAAACAATTCTTTCTCTTTATTGGTTAGTTTACTAGGTATATCAATATTAACTTTAACAAACAAATCACCAAATGATTGTGAATTCTTCAAGTCAGGCATGCCTTGTCCTGCAAGCCGAAAGGTTTGGTCTGATTGCGTCCCTGCCGGAATGGATAAAACAATATTTCCACTGAGCGTCGGAACTTTTACCTCTCCACCCAATACAGCGGTGTATAAATCAACATCGACAATTGTATTTAGATCGTTCTTTTTTCGTTTGAAGCGGGGATCATCAACTACCTTGATTACCAAGTATAAGTCACTTTTTGGTCTGCCTGGAGAAGTCGTAATCGCCTCCGATACGCGTACTTTGGTTCCGGTGCGAGCTCCAGGAGGAATTATGATCTCTTTCTGTTTTCCGTCAAATTCAATCCGGCGAGTGGTGCCCTGGTATGCTTCATTAAAGCTGATGGATACATCTTGTTGAAATGCTTGAGGTGATTGTACTGTCCTTGCAGATGGATTGCCAGGATTACGATAAGCCGTCCCCATATCAGGCATGCCACCAAAAATTCTGCTGAAAAACTCTGAAAAATCTCCTAAACCACCACCACCGAAGATATCTCCTAAATCGCCAACTTCAACCCGGACATTTCCGGATCCTGGTTTTTGAACGAACCAATCCTCCCAATTAAATCCGCCTGGGCTTCCGCCACGCTGCTGCCAATTGTTATACGAGGTACCTAATTGATCGTAATGGGCACGCTTATCAGGATCACTTAGGACCTGGTATGCCTCGTTGATTTCTTTGAATGTATCTTCTGCAGATTCATTATCTGGATTTCGATCTGGATGATGTTCCAGAGCTAATTTTCGATAAGCACGTTTTATCTCATCTTCTTTGGCTTTCCGTTCAACACCCAATACCTTATAGTAATCTTTGTACTCCATGAATTAATATCCTTGAAGGGAGAATTTCCCTCCATAGGGAAATTTGATCTATTTGCAACATTGACCTACTTAGATTGTATGCCCACCTCATATCCTAAGTCAAGCATATTTTAGGATATTTATATAATTCTAACCAAATTTTTGGCAGGAAAAAGAATAAACGAGCATTAAAAACAGCCTCCGCCGGTTCGGTGAGGAATCCCAGCGGAGGCTTTCGCCAAAGGAGGAAACAGCGATGAGTATCAGGAATGGTCCAGATACCCGTCTATTTCATTGTATATATTACTCAATTTACAGGTGTTTGTTGAATGCCAATCGTCATAAGTTCCGGGTGATAAATTTCACTTATAGGAGATCAATTATTTGTTACGTTTAGCTTGGAAAGAAAATCATTGAGGATGGGTGGGATTTGATCCGGATGTTGGTAGGTGACTATCTGTATATTTGGATTGTTATTACCTGTGAGCATCTTTGAGACGCGCTTGCCTTGTTGGTACAAACATAAAACTGATTTGTTTTTGGACAGGGCATAGGAGATCTCAAACCCGACACCATGGGAGGGTGTGCTGACCTCAGCAATCAAGACTTGACAGCCTTCAATCCATTCGATATCTCGGGTAAATACTTCTAATGGGTCGACTATTTCCTCCAATGCCATTACATCAGGTTCGGAGAGGTGCGCAGTTGGCACGACATGACCATCGCGGAGCAGTGTATCCACGATTATCTGGTAAACACTCTGTTCTTGACGACCTCCAGTGATGGAACAAGCGAAGTAGATGTTCATAGCAGGTCATTTAGCATGTTGATTGATTCATTTTCTCAAATATCTGAGTCAGGATTATTGCTTAGATTAGCATAATAATCACAATAATCACGAAGAGGACAGCGTGGGCAATTCGGTTTGCGAGCTTGGCAGATTTCCCGACCCAAACGGATCAGATTGAGATGGGCTGCGTAATAAGTCTCCGGTGGCAGTAATCCGGCCAGAAAATCGTGTGCCTGGTCAGCACTCATTTTCTCGGGTCTAATTCCTAAGCGTCCTGTGACACGATAGATATGTGTGTCAACTGGAAAGGCAGGTTTTTCTAGGGAGAATTGCAGGACAATGGCAGCTGTTTTTGGACCAACTCCTTTAAACTGCAGCAGCCAATTACGAGCCTCATCAGCTGACATCTCATTGAGAAAAGAGAGATCTAATTCTCCTCTTTGTTGAGTTATTTCTTTGAGTATATTTTGGATGCGAGGACCTTTTTGATTGGCCAGGCCTGCTGGTCGGATTGTTTCAATCACCAGAGTAGGATCCGCATCACGTACTTCTTCCCAAGTGGGAAAACGATTCTTCAAAGCCTGGAAAGCCCGGTCGCGGTTTGTATCATTGGTGTTTTGCGAGAGAATTGTAGAGACCAGCTCATCGATCGGAGGAAGGGGATTCCTCCATTGGGGGAAGCCATAAAATTTGATGAGTTGTTGGTGAACAGTTAGAGCGCGGTTAGTTTCATCCATGAAAGGTTATATATTTAATTGAACATCAATCTAAAGAGATATGGTTTAACTTGAAGGATGGATTCGTGTTTCCCACCTCAATCTCTCGCCAATTTCTTAGCGGGAGGGAAGGTCCAAATTCTGCCAGTTCCCTCTGTTCTGAGGGTGAGAGTGCTCCCAGCTGGTTGAGAATTTCCAAGGCTACAGCCGGGCACGCCCGATTGCGAAGATCTCCATCAGACACCTTGAATGCGATACCAAAAGCAGGTGAACCTGGTCCAAGTGCATCCGGAAGCAAACCCATGGCCTGGAATCCTTCGGCGCCTCCTTTAGACAAGATGCGCCCCTCAGCAATTTCCATTAGGCGGGTATCAAATCTATCTGTTCCCGCGACCATAAATGGGTAGCCTGTCATGGCGGAGGTGATCGTTCGGCAGGCACTGGTGCGGGATTCTGATAAATTAACTGGATCACAAAGCTGGGCGTATGCATAAGCAGCATTTCGTAAAGGTACTGCAAAATTTGGTGCCGAACAGCCATCAATTCCAACGCCTATGTTCTCTAAAGGAAAGCCACTCATATCAGAAAAGGAGCTCAGAATGCGTTCTTGAACTGGGTGATTTGGGTCGAGGTAATTTGACGATGACCAGTTTTGCATATGTGCGAAGGCCAGCATTCCAGTGTGCTTTCCAGAACAGTTGTGGCGATTAACTGCAGGTTCTTCACCTCTTTCACGTAAAGCCTGCTCGGTTAGCTGGTGGAAGACTGGATGAACACCGCACCTTAGTTCCGATTCAGCGACACCAGTTTTTTGTTGTAAGTTATGAACAATTGAGACATGCTGATCAGTCCCTGAGTGTGAAGCACAGATCAGGGCAATTTCCTTGGAGGTTAATCCAAAATACGCCTGCCCATCATCCTCTATGAAAGGAAGTGCTTGAAAAGGCTTGGCTGAAGACCGTAGGAATGTAAAAGTGTCCGGGTTTCCATACCAGGCCATTAACTGACCATCGTTATCTGATATGGCAATTGATCCAAAATGAATCGACTCTACGAACTCTCCACGTGAGAGTTCGTAAAGAGGTAATTGATTTGAGTTTGACATATGAATGAAGAGATATGAAGGGATTAATTTTGTTCGAGCGATTCTAATGGTTGGTAGTGTTGTGAGTAATAATAATATAGACCATGCCGTAAACGCTGGATGTAGTGTTCACGCCGTTGAGGGGGGATGGACATATCGGAGATCAAATTTGAAATCATTCCCTCAGTCTTATCTGGAGGAGCATTTCTCTTGGCTAGTCTCTCCATCCCTTGCAGGATCTTCTTCAAGGTTTTCAGTTGAGTGCGAATATCTTTAACGTCATTAGGTCCACCACGTCCACTGATAATCGAGAACTGTTTATATTCATCCTTCAATAATTCAAGTGACTCGATCCAGGCTTGCAGGTCTGCTGAAGCCAGGAATGGCGGTTGATCGTAAAGAATTGTGTCTCCAACGAACATGACTTTGGCGGAGGGGATTATCACCCAAATGGAGCCTAAAGTTGGACCAGGGTGATGTTCTAGAATTACCTCTGGTCCACCCCACAAAAAATGCAGCCGTTCTGAGAAGGTAATATCAGGAAGAGCCCAGCGGGTACCAAATACATCGTTGCTGACTTCCCACTCTGCTCCGCTATCAGCACTGTGACCTTTAAATACTGATGGACGGTTGCGGAACACTTGCGCAGTATTTTGGTGGGCTACAATTGTGCTGTCTAAGGCTCGAGAGCCAAGGGTGCGATCGAGATGGGCATCCAAATTGATCAGAACTCTGTTGGATCCAATTGATAGATTAGTCAGGGTAGATCGCCAGGAACGAGCATCCTCTGCTCTCAATGGTGCATCTACCATAATGGTCCCATGAGGGAGAATTAAAGCGCCGAGTGTTACTCCAGCGTATAAGTCTTCAAAATAGATACCGGGTTCAATTTGGTGCATCTTCTATCCCATTGATTCGAAAAAACCTTTGATTGATTAAATTGATCGATAATTACGGAATTATCTAATTTCTGCTCAGCTCTTGGCAAGTGGAAGAGTGAAACTGAATCGCGAACCCTCTCCTGGCTCACTTTCCACCCAAATTTTACCTCCGTGTCCTTCAATTGCTAGACGACAATATGCTAAACCCAGTCCAAAACCTTTCTGACTGCCTTTCGGGTTTAATCGGGTGAATTTGTCGAAAATTTGTTCTTGATCAAGGGTGAGTATGCCAGGTCCTGTATCCTGAACCCAAATTCTAGCCACATCATCTTTGATGTCAGCACCCAGTGTGACCTCACCACCGGGTGGGCTGTATTTTACCGCGTTTTCGAGCAGATTTATCAACACCCTGCGGATCATTTCCCCATCAACCAATACAGGGGGCGTATCCGCGGGCACAGTTAATTTTATTATCTGGTTCTTGGTTTCAGCTACTGGTGATACTGCTTCAACTGCGTCTACAGCAAGCAGGACGGGTGAAGTTGAGAATAAATTAACGACTGGTTGACCTGATTCAAGACGGCTCATATCCAAAAGTGAATTGGTCAAACGCTGTATGCGCTCAGTCGACCGTAAAGCAATATTAAGCAGTGATCGATATGCTGGGTCACCATCTTGAGGCAGCATGGCATTAAAGACATCCAGGCTGGAAACGACATTAGCCAGTGGAGAGCGGAGATCATGATAAACCATCGAAATCAGGTCTTCTCTAAGGCGGTCAAGTTTTTGGCGTTCACTCAAATCCCTGATGAGCCACTGTAATCTCGTTCCATCATCGACGATCACAGTGCGTGTGTATACATAAACTGGTATCTGCTTCCCTTGCTGGGTGATAAGTTTAGACTCATGGGTGAGCGTACCACCAGGAGCCAGATTACTTATATCGATCCTGGTCTGCTCTTTGTTGATTGTGAGCAGCTGATCAATCGATTGAGTTAATAAGCTTGTTTCATCAAATCCAGTGAATAACTCTGCCTGCCGGTTGACCTCAAGAATATTTCCATGCCAATCAGAGATCAGAATCGAGTCAATGCTATCCTGGAACAGTTCGTGGTAACGTTGATTAGTTGCCTGCAGCTGTTCAAATAAGCGGGCGTGATCGATCGCCGAGCCAGCCAAGCTGCCAATTCCAGTTAATACCTCAAGTGCATTTGGGTCAAATCGCCCCCCTATTGGGTTAATTGCCTCCAGAATACCAATGACTTGCCCCCGGGATCTCAAAGGTGCACAGGCGATGGCGCGAATCTCTCCCTCTATATTGTGCTCATATTCAAGTGAAAAACGATCATCTTTTGATGTGTCTGGGATA
Organism: Anaerolineales bacterium; assembly: GCA_040326075.1. Taxonomy (GTDB): domain Bacteria; phylum Chloroflexota; class Anaerolineae; order Anaerolineales; family UBA4823; genus PFL25. Next base: position 15,226 of record JBEQLH010000007.1, on the reverse strand, counting down.
ATTTGACCCTGACCATCTTTGGCAACCAGACCAGCCAGGTCTTCCCCGAGTTTTACCTGATTACCAATCAGGCTATTTTCGGTCCCCACCGAAGAAGCCTGAAAAGTTAACATCTCTTTTTGGGTGTCTACGAGAGCAAGAGAAACGACTTCGACGCGCAGTGCATCACTTATTTGAGAGAGGATAAGCTGCAGGACCTCATCTAGGTCCAAACTACCAGTAATGACGGAGGCACTCTCAGCCAGGGCGGTCATAACTTGGGTCCTGCGCTGACTTTCCTCATAAAGTATCGCGTTCAGAACAGCAATCCCTGCCTGGTCAGCAATAGCCTGGATTAAATCCAGGTGTGATGGGTGAAAAAATCCTGGAGATGGATGCACGAGTGTTAAAACACCCACCAATTGTTCTCGAACGATAAGAGGGACGCAGACGACGGATTTTGCTCCACTTTTATCTTTTTCATCATCGGGACGCTTCAACCAACGCTTATCGTTACTGGTGTCAGAGATAAGCGCGCCCTGCATGTTGTTTACAACCCAACCTGCGAAGCCGTTATTAAGTGTTTCAGAAAGCTGTGGAGTGGCGTTTTCGATGATTTTATTCCCCACGCAAATTATGCCCTCAATTGGTTCACCAGATTCATCCATCACAATGATGCTTCCATTGACGGCACCGACATTGCTCATGGACAAGGTGAGCACTCGTTGGAGAACAGTGCTCAAGTCTAGAGCAGCAGTTAGCTCCCGGCTGATGCTATAAAGTAGATCAAGAGAAGCGCGGGTTGTGGTTTCTTCCCCGTTGTATTTCGTTTCAACCATGATTGTTTGTAAGTTAATTGTTTTAAGGAAGAACGCTATCCAAATGCCTGGTAGTGGTTTTCATATCCCGAAACCTAAATCCTAAATAGTAAAAATATGATTATGTGGATATGGATGATCTTGTAGGCTTTATCCCAATCCGAGTATAGCATACTTGATGATCGAAAAAATTTCTGGTGTTCTCTGGTAAATTGAGAAGAATTAATGTTCAATATAGGGTAAATCAAGCATGAAGACCTCAACTGCTAGTCGAGGGTTGATGTTGTGATCTAGCTGATCAAAAATCCGTTCCAGGGAAACCACAATTGCGTGAGATTTATTTAATTCAAGCTCGTTTGCTAATTCGTCAATTGTTTCCGACCGATCAATATTCGTGATCTGAGCAGATGGATAACCTGCTCGCAGCATTACATCTCGCCAGAAGGAAAGCCAAACCTTTAATATTTCCCGAAAGGAATCATTATTTTTTGCCATTGCTTCTGCATAATCAAAGCGTTCAACACGATTTTCAGATAAAAGTTTCTGGAGATCATCCAAATAAGTTTTACGAAGGGTTAATTGGTCTGGATCTTGAAATAGACGGAATGCATAACCAGGCCTACCACCAGATAAGTGAGCTAATAAATTTGCTTGATCAGGTGGGACATTCCAAAGGGATTGGATTCCCTGGTCTACAACAGGGATAGAGAGCGGTCTTAATCGGATAACTTCACAACGTGAAACAATGGTCGGCATCAGCCTTTCTGCGCTTTCTGCGGTTAAGATAATGGTCACCTGGGAGGGTGGCTCCTCAAGTGTTTTGAGTAAGGCGTTGGCTGCATGTGGGTTGGCGTCTTCAAAACGCAATATCAGGGCGATTCGATATTTTGCATCATAAGGGGCTAATGCGAGTCCATGTTGAAGCTCACGAATCTGGTCAACCTTCAGCTGGGCTCCCACAATTTCAGCTTGAGTAACGGTAAGATCTGGGTGAGCCATAGCTTCAATTTGGAGGCAGGTTGAACAGGTAAAGCACGGATCTCCAGATTCTAAAGGCTGAGGACAGTTGAGCGCTTGGGCGAAATGAAGCGCCAAAGTTCGCCGCCCCACACTTTCCGGGCCGGTAATCAGGTAAGCTTGCCTATGGGACTGTTGGACTACGTGCTGCTTTAGTAATTGGACGGCCCATTCGTGACCGATCATTTTCCAGTTCATGTGGCAGTTATTGGCGAATCAGTTTCTGGGTGCCTAAAAATGAAGAGTTTGCTGCTCAATGGAACACCTTATTCTTGTTTACCCGTCTTCTGCCCTGGTTTTATTTTCTCAAAAATGGCTACTAATTGTTTTGAGCGGATAGATGATGCTTCACCTATTCTTTTGGCTGCTAATTCAACATAGCTGGGAATATTTTCAAAACCGATGTATTTCCGCCCAAGCGCCCGGGCAACTTTAAGAGTCTGTCCTGAACCAGCAAATGGATCCAATACAATTTCATCAGGATATGAGTAGAGAGAGATTAATCGATGGGGAATTTCCTCGGGGAATGGCGCAGGATGGTCAATGAATCCGGGTGGCACAGGAGCAATATGCCAAATATTGTTAGCTGTTTCCTTTGTGAATAAGGTGTCGATCATATAAACGGCACTGCTTTTCTCTTCTGTGGAACGGGATTGATATATTTTGGGGCCTGGTTTTCGGAAGATCAAGATATATTCGTTCATGATATTTGGGTAATAATATCCTGGATAGGGTTTTTGAATGCTGACCCCAGCGCGTTTCACACCGGCGGTGCACTTATGCCAGATGATATCCTGGTGGAACAACCATTCTTTGTTTGTTAATCGAGAGCTTAGGTCAAATGGGACTGGATAATGATTACCCTCAAATAAGACAGTTCCAATTACAATTGCGCAGAATCCACCAGGTTTGGTGACTCGATGTACTTCGGTGAAGATACTTTCTAACCAATCCAAATAATCCTGGTAATCAGCAAATCCATTTGAATAGGATCTCGTGCGATAGAACTGTTCGCTGTCTTGAGCGTGAATATCGTAATCTATAGCGTTCCAATAAGGGGGTGAGGTGACCGTCAGGGCGATGGAATCGTTCGCCACCTCGGCCATCTTCTCGCAAGAGTGGGAGTAAATTTGGTTAACCATAAGAATTAATATAAAACCTGGGGGGATTATACAATACATTCAGGGTTGCTTTCCTGCTTGAAGAAATAATCCTGTTCAGATCACCGCTCTATGTTGACACCATACTTGCCAGACGTTACAATCCCGCCTATGGATTATCTCAGCAATCTAAATCCACAACAACAACAAGCAGTCACGGTGGGATTGGGTCCAGTGCTGGTTCTGGCGGGACCTGGTTCAGGTAAGACGCGGGTTCTGACTCAGCGGATCGCCTATTTAATTGGTGAGTTGGGTGTTCGCCCATACCATATTCTTGCGGTGACCTTTACCAATAAGGCGGCCCGGGAGATGGAGAGCAGGGTAGTCGAGCTGGTTGGAAACCAAGCAGAAGGTTTAACATTGGGAACATTCCATGCTACCTGTGCCAGAATCCTGCGCCGGGAAGCTGAGCACCTGCCGATCCAGTCTAATTACGTCATCTTTGATACGGATGACCAGCTGAATGTGGTAAAACGTGCTCTGCTAGATCTCAATTTAGACAAGAAAAGATACCAGCCCCAAGGTGTCCTGGCTTCGATCTCTAATGCGAAAAATGAGCTCTACCTGCCTGACGATTTCCCCGTGATGAATTATCGTGACGAGGTCGTGAAGAGGATCTATCATCGCTACCAGGAATTATTATTGGCTAGTAATGCCGTGGATTTCGATGATTTGCTGTTATGGACCGCGCGCCTCTTGGAGGACGTACCGGAGGTGCGTGAAAAATATGCCCGTCGATATGAGCATGTCCTGGTGGATGAATTTCAAGATACAAACTTAGCTCAATATATATTGCTCAAGCATTTAGCTTCGATACATAATAATATTTTTGTAGTTGGTGACGCTGATCAATCCATATATGCCTGGCGGGGAGCTGATTACCGGAATGTTCTGCGATTTGAGCGGGATTACCCCGAGAACCAGGTGATTTTATTGGAGCAAAATTATCGCTCAACCCAGGCCATATTAGATGTCGCGATGGCGGTGATCGATCGCAATCCAAACAGGACTCCGAAAAAATTGACCACCAAGCGTGGATTCGGGGAAAAGATTGACCTACACGAGACATACGATGACCGCGAGGAAGCTCTCTATGTGGTGGACACCATCGCCAGTTTGGTGGCAAGAGGTCAGGCACATCAGGGAGATTTTGCTGTAATGTACCGAACAAATGCCCAATCCCGCCTTCTGGAGGAGGCATTTTTGCAAGCCAACCTGCCGTATAAATTGGTCGGTGCGCAGCGCTTTTACGGTCGCCGAGAGGTCAAAGATATCATTGCTTATTTGCGATTGGTGCACAACCTGAATGATGAAATAAGCCTGTCGCGAGTTATGAATGTGCCTACGCGTGGAATTGGCACCAAGACCGCAATCGCTTTAAGAACGAATTCCCAAAAAGCAAGCATGTCTCCAGGTGAATTGCTGCTTGAAATGGGGAATGGAAGCTCTCGGTACAGCGAATTATTCCCAAACCGGATGGGCATGTCCTTAACAAAGTTTGGATCATTGCTGGTCAGCTGGCAGGCAAAGTATCAGGAATCCTCTCCTTTAGAGTTGATGGATTGGATCATCGATGATATTGGGTATCGTGAATACATCGATGATGGCACAGACGAGGGACGCGATCGCTGGGAAAACGTGATGGAATTGCGCCGATTGGCTGATGAATATAAAGAAGGAAACCTTGGTGCGTTCCTGGAAAGAGTTGCCCTGGTATCAGATCAAGACACAATGGATACCGACGGCAAGGTTCCAACATTGCTTACCCTGCACGCTGCGAAAGGTCTTGAGTTCCCAATCGTATTCATTGTCGGTCTAAGCGATGGCACGCTACCCCATGTCAGGTCATTTGATGATCCTGAAGGATTGCAAGAAGAACGACGGTTATTTTATGTCGGAATAACGCGAGCTAAAGATCGACTTTACTTAATACTCCCGCTGAATCGCAGTTCATTTGGATATTCGGAGCCGGTAGATGAATCCCGTTTCTTGAGAGATATTCCTGATGAATTGATAATGGAGAGTGACCGATCTCGCAGGCGGTCTAGAACCACGAGATCAGGAGCACTGCGTTGGGAAGGTCGGGATACTCCCACAATCACAAAAGTTGAACAACAATACCAGGCTGGGGCAACGGTTTTTCACCCGGTTTGGGGTGAAGGACTGGTATTGAACAGCCGGGTTCAGGACGATGATGAGATTGTGGATGTCTTTTTTGCTGGTGAAGGTTTAAAACGTTTAGCAGCTTCTTTGGCTAAGCTGGAGCTGAAACCATAATCAGCAAAGAAGCATGGGATAAGTAATTACTTAATTTGAATTGCCCTTCACTTTGTCTTAAGGTCGGCTTATAATCCAGATATGCCAATCCTCGATCAAAATTCATTAGAATTCATCAGCCGAGGGACAGAGTACACCAGGCGAGTTGGGATACGTCTCGGTACACTATTGAAAGATGGTGATGTTGTCTGCCTGGAAGGTGATCTCGGATCAGGCAAAACGACTTTGGTCCAGGGGATGGCGGTTGGTTGGGGTTCCTTAGACCATGTCACAAGTCCCACATTCGTCTTGGTAAATCTTTATCGGCGACTAGACGGTGGGTATTTTAACCATCTTGATGCATACCGGTTGAAGGATTCAACAGAAGCAGAAGAGTTGGATATGGTAGCTCTCATGGAAACAGGTATCCTGGTTGTGGAATGGGCGGAACGAATAAAATCAGCTTTGCCAGTGGACCATCTCTGGGTATCTTTACGCATGGTAGACAAAGATCAACGCGATTTGATCTTTTCTGCCCGGGGAGCCTATTATGAATCCCTGTTGGTTAATTTCCGTAAGCGGATATATGGTGGTCTATAATGTTGCTGGCGATTGATACTTCTACTCGTCTGGTTGGGGTAGCCTTATATGATGGTGTGCAGATAGTCAGTGAAATGGTATGGTTGAGCCAGCAATACCACACTGTAGAATTAGCGCCAACTGTTTCTGCAGTAATGGAACGAGCCGGGATTCCGATGAGCGATCTTGAGGTTCTGGCTGTGGCACTGGGTCCTGGTTCTTTTACTGGGTTGAGGATCGGACTTTCCCTGGTAAAAGGAATGGCATTGGCTGGCCACCTGGCAGTTGTTGGTGTCCCATCCCTGGATATTCTGGCAGCTTCCCAGCCACCCAATGATATCCCCTTAGTAGCAATACTTCGGGCTGGACGAGGGCGGTTGGCAGCCAGCTGGTATAAACATCACGCAAGACGATGGCAATCGGATAAGAATGTGAAAATTCTGACTGCCCAGGAACTGGCAGCAAAAATAACGACTCCTACTATAGTGTGCGGAGAACTCACCGAACAAGAACGCCGGATATTCAAACGGAAGCGTAAAAATGTCTTGCTGGCATCGCCAGCTCAGTCTTTACGGCGCCCTTCTTTCCTGGCAGAGATAGGATGGCAGCGCTGGCAAAAAGGTATGACTGATGATCCGGCTACTCTCTCGCCTTTTTATCTCCAACAGGCTCAATCTAATCCTGGATGATGGAAAATAATCTCATCACTTTCCGGCCGATGCGGAAAGATGACCTCGATTCTGTTATCGATATCGACCAATTGTCATTCAGTATGCCCTGGCCGGTCAGTGCTTACATTCACGACCTGAATGAAAACCCAGCTGCTCTTCTGTGGGTAGCAGAGAAGCACTCTCCAGAATCAGGAATCCTGGTGGTGGGCATGATTGTCCTGTGGTTGGTCGTGGATGAAGCTCATATTGCCACGTTGGCGGTTCATCCAGATCACCGTGGAATAGGAATAGGTTCTCGTTTACTTGAAATTGGATTGATTGAAGCTTTCAGCAGGGGGGCGCATGAAGCGATGTTAGAGGTGCGGGCCAGCAATCAAGCTGCTCAATCTCTGTATTATGGGTATGGTTTTGAAATTGTTTATCGCCGGCATCGTTATTATCGCGATAACAATGAAGATGCCTTGCTGATGAACCTGGACAATCTGGAAGATCTCATCGCAAAAAAGAAAATGATCCCATATCAAATGAGCAGACCTCAGACAAAAATCTAAGTTTAGTTAATAGAAAAAATTGGTCGCAACAAGTAGAGGTGAAATGTGAAATCTGAGGAAATTCTGAAAGCAATATCGGTTGAAGTATCAAATTGCACGCTATGTGAACTTCACCATTCTCGGAATGTGGCTGTACCAGGAGAGGGGCCAGAGAATTCCGATATCATGTTTATCGGAGAAGGACCCGGATTTCATGAAAACGAACAGGGTCGTCCATTTGTTGGTGCGGCAGGAAAATTTTTGGAAGAGTTGTTAGCGAAGATCGACATGAGCCGTGAGCAGGTGTTTATTACAAATGTGGTGAAATGTCGTCCTCCTGGCAACCGTGACCCGCAACCCGAGGAAGTTGAAACCTGTACCAAGACATACCTTGACCGGCAGATTCAGGCTATCAATCCAAAGGTAATTGTAACGTTAGGCCGGTTTTCAATGAATTTATTGATCCCAAACACAAAAATCAGTAATGTGCATGGGCAGTCCTATCAGATCAAAGGCCGTTTGGTCGTTCCCATGTACCATCCAGCGGCAGCTCTTCACCAGGGGTCATTAAGACCGGTAATTGAGGAAGATTTCAAGAAATTACCGCAGCTGATCGCAAAGGTTGGTGAAACTCTTAATCAGCAAGAGGGTGAAATGGATAGTGGGCAAGAACCCAAGCAGCTGAGTCTATTTTGAGGTAACAATGAACAGTGCACGAGATATTTTAGAAGAAAAAATTCTTGATCGTTCCGCCAGAGTCGCCATCCTTGGACTTGGTTATGTTGGCCTACCACTGGCGACTATTTTTGCCGAAGCTGGTTTTAATGTGATCGGTATCGAACCAGACTCAAGTAAAGTTGAAAAATTAGCGCGAGGCGAAAGCTATATTCAGGATGTGGGAGGCGAGCAGCTGGGAAGACTGATCCAGTCAGGAAAATTGCAGGCAACTACCGATTTCTCTGTCCTGGCTGAAGCAGATGCAGTGAGCATTTGTGTCCCAACTCCTCTCAGAAAGACCGGTGATCCGGATCTATCCTTCATATTAGTCGCGACCGATGAATTGGCTAAATATATGCACCGGGGTGTTGTCGTGGTGCTTGAGTCCACGACCTATCCGGGGACGACACGAGAAATTTTGCTGCCGAAACTTTCCGAGGCCAGTGGGTTAGAAGTGGGAAAAGATTTCTTCCTTGCCTTTTCTCCGGAGAGAGTCGACCCCGGTCGTACGGATTGGACTACCTATAACACGCCAAAAGTAATTGGGGGGATCACGTCGACCTGTTCAGAACTGGCCTCACTCTGGTACCAACAAGCTCTGGAGACGGTGGTGCCAGTTTCATCTGCAGAGAGTGCTGAGATGGCGAAATTACTTGAGAATACATTCCGGATGATCAACATCGGCCTGGTTAATGAAATGGCGATCATGTGCGATCGTTTGGGATTAGATGTATGGGAAATTATCGATGCTGCAGCAACAAAACCATTCGGTTACATGAAATTCACCCCGGGGCCGGGTTTAGGTGGGCACTGCATCCCCATCGATCCGCTTTATCTTTCGTGGAAATTAAGAGCCTTGAACTACACAGCCCGATTTATTGAACTTGCATCGGAAATTAACACTGGAATGCCGCGTTATGTGGTAGCCAAAGTTCAGGATGCCCTCAATGAGCAAATGAAACCTTTGAAAGGGAGTCGCGTATTGGTGATCGGTGCGGCATACAAACCAGATGTGGACGATATCCGGGAGTCTCCAGCGCTCGACATTATCGGGTTGCTCCGGCAGAAGGGGGCAGAGGTTGATTATCATGATCCCTTTATTCCCGAGATAACTCATGATGATTGGATTTTAGAGAGCGTTCCCGATGTTATCGAAGGCGCAAGCACCGCAGATTGTGTTGTGATCGTAACGAACCATACGATATATGATTATCCACGAATATTGGCAGAAGCACAGCTGATCATCGATACTCGAAATGCGCTTAGAGATGGAGGACGAAGCGACTCAAGAGTGGTCAAATTGTGATCAAAAAAGTCCATAATAGATAAGATATCCTCAAAGGATTATGTGAAGAGCATGGCGCGATATTTTCTCACTGGAGTAGCCGGTTTCATCGCTGCACGTGTAGCTGAATTTCTACTGGATGCCGGGCATTTGGTAGTTGGTGTAGATAACTTAAATGACGCCTATGATGTACGAATGAAGGATTATCGCCTTGGTAAGTTAATTGATCGCCAGGGTTTTCGATTTTCAAAATTGGATATTGCGAATCGAGAGGAGCTTGAAAATCTATTTAAGCATGAACTCGAAGAGGATGGGAGTCCACAGTTCAATGCAGTAATAAATTTAGCCGCGCGCGCAGGTGTGCGCCAGTCGGTAGAAAATCCATGGGTTTATGTTGACACCAATATAACCGGCACACTGAATTTACTGGAGCTGTGTAAGCGGTACGAAATTAATAAATTCATTCTCGCTTCGACTTCCAGTGTTTATGGCTCAGATGCCCCGCTTCCAACCCCTGAAGAAGCCAGCAGCGATTACCCGCTGCAGCCTTATGCGGCCAGCAAGAAAGGAGCTGAAGCCCTTGCTCATGCATATCATTATTTAAATGGAATCGACACAACCATCTTCCGCTACTTCACAGTTTATGGTCCAGCAGCGCGTCCCGATATGGTCATGTTTCGTTTCGCGAAATGGATCCATGAGGGCGAGACTGTCAGGGTGAATGGGGATGGAGAGCAATCGCGAGGGTTCACCTATGTCGACGATATTGCGAGGGGAACAATCCTTGGTTTAAAGCCGATGGGGTATCAGGTGATTAATCTTGGGGGACACGAAACGATAAAAATTAACGACTTACTCAAATTATTTGAAAAGGAAATCGGTCAAGAGGCACAAATTGAGCACCATCCTGCCCATCCTGCAGATATGAAAACAAATTGGGCAGACGTAGAGAAGGCGGAAGAGTTATTAGGATGGCGACCAGAAGTGACTCTCAAGGAAGGAATCGCGAATCTTATCAACTGGTATCAAGCTGAAAGAACCTGGGCTAGACAGATAAGAACCGATTAAGTAGAAGGCTCTAAACCGGTTAAAACCCATGCCAGAAAGGCCAACGAATAGGTTGGGCGGGATTTTCAATCGCCTGATTGGGAATGAATTAATCCGCCGGGTGGTAAAGAATTCAGGGTATTTATTCAGCGCTACGGGTGCTGCTGCAGCATTGAGTATGCTGCAAAGCATTCTGGTCGCACGCCTGCTTGGTGTGACAGATTTTGGAATTCTGGCGACGATCACGCTTTTTACAAGTGTGGTAAACAAATTCGCCTCCTTCCGGATGAGTGAATTGGTGGTCAAGTTTGTCGGTCAATATAGTGTTGAAGGAGATGAAACCCGGGCTGCGGCTGTCTTTAAATCAGCAGCCGTGCTCGAAACACTGACATCCATTATTGCATTTGGTTTGATCTGGTTGTTGGCTCCGCTTGGTGCAGAATACATCGCGAAAGATGCAACTACTACCAATTGGTTTATTCTCTATGGTTTGATCGTTTTTGCGAATTTTATGGCCGAGAGTTCAACAGGATTAATGCAGATATTTGATCGATACAAGATAATTGCCGGAGTCACTTTGGGGCAAAGCCTGGTGACTTTAGGATTGATCGGTCTTGTTTATTTAAATCAAGGGGGTCTTTACGAAGTTGTCCTTGCATACATGGGTGGGAAGATCGCCGGCGCACTTGCATTAGCAATAAGCGCTATGTTGATAGCTGCACGTCGTTGGGGTTCAACCTGGTGGTTGGCACCAATCAGCATATTGCGCGATCGCTCGCGGGAATTAATCCGCTTTGCGTTTAGCACAAATATCAGTGCGACCATCAACCTGGTAAACAAAGACGGTGAATTGCTTTGGGTATCCGCATTGACCGGTCCCACGGGCGCAGGCTATTATAAATTAGCATTGAGCCTGGCCAATTTGATCCAATTACCAGTTAGCCCATTGCCCCAAGCTACATATCCGGAGTTATCACGTGAAGTTGCCGAAAAGAATTGGGGAAATATGCGCTATATCCTGCGCCAGGGCTCTTTGATGGCGATGGTATATTCAGTTACCGCGGGTGTTTTTTTGCTCATCTTTGGTAGACCCTTTATCGCAATACTTTACACACCTGAGTACTTGCCCGCCTACCCAGCATTGCTCATCTTGATGGTGGGGTTACTGGTGGCGAATACCTTCTATTGGAACCGCATTGCATTATTATCCCTGGGGCTCGCAGATTACCCAGCAAAAATTAACTCTATCGCAGCTGTACTTAAAGTTATTGGAATTATCATTATCGTACCTATATATGGTTACCTGGGCAGCGCGGCTTTATTGTCCGGATATTATTTATTCTCTGTTTCCTTGAATGTACGGAAGACAGTTAAGGAATTGAGGTTTCGCCGGAACTAAAACCCATGAAAATAGCAATTATTGCTCCGACGTTCATCCCTGCCAAACGAGCCAATACGCTGCAGGTCATGAAAATGGCCGATGCTATTGTGAGCCTGGGACATCAAGTGCGCCTGGCAGTCCCTGAAGCTTCAGGTAGAACCCGGGTTGACTCCCGAAATTGGGAGGATACCGCCAACAATTATGGAATTTCGAATAAGTTTCCAATTGATTATCTGTCAGCAAAATCTATTTTGCGGAGATACGATTATGCCTGGTATGCTGTTCGCTGGGCGCGGC
>JBEQLH010000007.1:0-3389 GCA_040326075.1 Anaerolineales bacterium | reverse complement strand
CGATATCTTAGCCCGATGAAGCTGTTTGAATACATGGCTTGTGAGAGGGCTATATGCTCCAGCGATCTTCCTGTATTACGGGAGGTATTATCTGAGGATATGGCAGTCCTCCTGCCGCCAGAAGACATCGATGCCTGGGTGGCAGCTTTAAGGGATTTACAAGATAATCCCGCACACAGGAAGAGTATGGCTAATAAAGCCCGACAAGAGGTTGACCAATACTCCTGGGATAGACGTGCACAAAAGATATTGGAAGGTATTTAAACCCTTCGTAATATTGAGTATTGATAATTAATCACCAAACTCTAAACGACCATATGAGTAAATTAACTGCTGGACGTTCAAAATTAATACTTTATACCGGATTGGGGATAGCGCTATTCGGTCTATCGTTCATTATGGCCTGGGTATCAAGCGGATTTATGGACATTCAGGGTTGGAGTTCATTCTTTGTTGTTCTCTTAATAGCAGGAGGGATTATGCTGGGGGGATGGGTGGCAGTAAAAGCCGATAAATCATTTGAATTACCAAGGTGGTTGGGGTGGCTGATAATTGGCGCAGCAGTTGTGCGTCTTCTGGCAGGTGTAATCTGGTATGCAGGATTACCGAATTGGGGTTATGGTTCTCCGGTGGAACAAGCGGGCTATATCATGGCAGACGCTCACTTGAGGGACATTTCAGCCTGGGAACTTTCTCAAACGGCTGAACCGCTATGGGAAGCATTCAGCGGTTACCGTAATGCTGACCAATATGGCGGCATGTTATTTTTGTCTGCCCTGGTCTACAGGTACCTGGGAGGGGTGCAACACCAGTCATTACAGATGATCACCCTTACTGCGTCATTCTCGGCTTTAGCGATCCTTTTTACCTGGGCATTTGCCAGGCGGGTCTGGAACGAAAGGGTGGCTGGATTGGCAGCCTGGTTATTGGCATTGTTCCCCGATGCAATCATCCTGGGTAGTTCACAAATGCGGGAAGCTTTCTTAATGACCCTGGTCGCAGCCGCACTTTACGGATTGGTACGCTACAGACAGGATCGCTCCTGGTCAGGATTAGTCTGGCTGATATTCGGTCTGGTCCTGATGCTGCCATTTTCTCCCCCGATAACAGGCGTGCTCTTGTTGGTGATCATTATAATGGCTTTGTCAATGGAGGGATGGCAGTTATTTCGGCAGCCAAAATTCTGGATCATTCTGGCGGGGATCACAGTGGTGGCCGGGTTGGGCATCTGGTTAGCCTGGGAACGGATAGCCCCAGATGGGATTAGCAATCCAATTGCCCTGGTGAGTTGGTGGTTTCAGCAATCAGCCCGCTGGCAGGCGTACTTCGTCAAGCGTTCTTCGCCATTAATCAGGAGAATCTTCAAAACAACCCCGGAATGGTCCCATACCTTGATCCTGATGGGCTATGGCGTGGTGCAGCCATTTCTCCCTGGTGCAATCCTGGATCAAGGAATACCAATTTGGAAAGGCATCGCAATCTGGCGATCCCTGGGGTGGACATTATTGCTTCCTTTCTTAATAATTGCACCAATTTCGTTATGGGGCCAGAGAGAGCGAAGAAGATTGGTTATTGGATTAACATTGGTAGTATGGATGGGGATATTGATCGCTTCTATGCGGAGTGGTGGTGATTTATGGGACAATCCGCGATATCGCTCAGTATTCATCAGTGTGATAGTGGTCTTGGTGGCATGGGTTTGGTTTTCACAACGAGAAAGTAGGAGCCCCTGGTTGTTGCGCTCAGTTCTTGGGATAACAATCATCCTGGCCTGGTTCGTTCCCTGGTACCTGCAGCGGAATGGTCTCATCAACTGGCCAGTAACGGATGTATTCAAAACCCTGGGACTTGGGCTGGTTAGCGTCGGATTAGTTTTCGCATGGATAGTTGTGAGGGGGAGAAATAAAGGTATTGCAGATCGCCAAGAATTAGAAGATCATTCTGACTAAATTTTATCTTCGTAATAAATCAAATTTGAGCCTTGGTAATTCTGCTTGAGGGCATTGATTCTTTCCAAATAAGGGTTATAATTCAGTAGTTGAATTTTAGATTTAGGAGGTTAGACATGCCGATTGCAATTATTACAGGGATTACCGGGCAGGATGGTTCCTACCTGGCTGAGTATCTGCTCACTCAAGGTTATGAAGTGATCGGCATGGTCCGGAGATCGAGCACAGTGACATTCGAGCGGATTAAACACATCCAGGACGATATCATCATCATCCAGGGAGATCTGCATGATCAAAGCTCGCTCGTAGATATTATCGAAAGATATCGCCCTGATGAAGTATACAATCTGGCAGCTCAATCTTTTGTTCCTACCTCCTGGAACCAACCTGTGCTGACTGGTGAAGTGACAGCTCTGGGTGTAACGCGGCTCTTAGAAGCGATCCGCCTGGTCAATCCTAAATCCCGGTTTTATCAGGCTTCTTCCAGTGAGATGTTTGGAAAGGTTCGGGAAGTTCCCCAAAATGAAAATACCCCGTTCTACCCACGCAGTCCATACGGAGTGGCGAAAGTTTACGCTCACTGGATCACGGTGAATTACCGCGAGTCATACGATTTATACGCTGTGTCGGGGATCTTGTTCAACCATGAAAGCCCACGCAGGGGATTGGAATTTGTCACTCGGAAGATTAGTTATGGAGTGGCCAGGATCAAATTAGGGTTGGCGACAGAGCTGCGGTTGGGAAATCTCGATGCACGCCGGGATTGGGGATACGCAGGTGATTATGTTGAAGCAATGAGATTAATGCTGCAGGGTGGAACTCCTGATGATTTTGTGATCGGAACTGGAGAAACACACTCTGTACGTGAATTCTGTGAGCTGGCTTTCAGTCACGTTGGGTTGGATTATGAGGAGTATGTCATTCAAGACCCACGTTTTTACCGTCCAGCGGAAGTTGACCTTCTTGTTGCCGATCCAGGTAAGGCAGGTGAGGAGTTAGGCTGGCAGCCAAAAATCGGATTTGAGGAATTGATCCACATCATGGTGGACGCCGATTTAAAGCGATTGGCTCTTGAAATTGATTGATTATCGTTCTCCCGCGAAGGAATTTTTCAAAAATCAACCAAATTTCTCCTTGTAATACAGGCAGAATGTTTCGTCTTACCGGTTTTATACCACTCATTAAGCTCTTGACCCCAGCCAGACAAAGGTTATAATTCAGCAACTGAATTTTAGAAATAGCTATGGAAACTTCACCTGATCCCAACCGAGAAATGGTCCTGCTTGAGAAGATCGAGTATGACCCAGATATCACCCAAGCGACTCTTGCGGCACACTTAGGAGTTGCAGTAGGTACCGTCAATTGGCACTTGAAGCGATTGATCTCCAAGGGTTACGTTAAAGTTAAACGTGCCCAAAGACGGAAACTGCGCTACATCAT
>JBEQLH010000084.1:0-10761 GCA_040326075.1 Anaerolineales bacterium | reverse complement strand
TTCGATTTTTTCGCGCAAACGACGAATGTGAACTGTAACAGTACTGGGATCGATATAATCTGAAATTCCCCACACCTGCTCTAATACCTGGTTTCTGGTGAATACCTGTCTTGGATTTTGGGCAAGCAACCAAAGGGTATCGAATTCCTTTGCAGTGAGGTTAATTTCATCATCATTTATGGTTACCAGGCGAGTTTGCGGATCGATTTCCATGGAAGAATAGGTTATTGGTTTTTCACCAGGAGTTGCATTTTTTGATGAGGTTCGACGGAGGACGGCTCGAACTCGGCTGACGAGCTCTTGAGGACTAAAGGGTTTAAGGACGTAATCATCTGCACCCATCTCTAATCCGGCAATCCGGTCGATCTCGTCTCGCCTGGCTGTTAGCATGATAACGGGGATATCGCTGAATTCACGCAGCCAACGAGTTAACTCAAACCCGTTGATAACAGGGAGCATTAAATCCATTACAATCAAATCTGGGAGACGGGTTTCAATTTTTTGCTGTGCTTCGAGACCATCTCTAGCTATCGATACCTTGTAATCTGCCCTTCGCAAATAAAGGCCAACAACCTCGGCTATACTCGGTTCATCTTCAACGACTAAGATTAAATCATCTACCATCAGGATTCTCCACTTCGGATTCTATCGTACCATTATTACAAAATGCTTACGAAAGAATATTCTGATCAATAGGCCTGTATGGATGGCGAGTGGATCATTCAAACATAAACAACAAACGGATTATTCTTTATTCTTGTTGGGTAAGTAGCTCACGAAGAGCCATGCCAGTACAACCACAGATATTATCGCGGCGGCGCCGATAACTATTGGAAGATTTGTTGATCCCGATTGTTGCGGTATCGGTGTGGGAGTGGGAGTCAGGGTTTCTAGAGGAGCAGTTAATTCAGATTCCGAAACATTATTTTGTGGAGAAGGAGTCTCCATCGATACGTTTTGTTCAATTATTGGAAGGTTAACAATGACAGTAGTGGATGGAGTGGCGAAATAGTCGGCTGAAAATGTCAGAACTAATTCGGACTGATAACCATATGAAATGTGTTCCGCATCGATATTTCCAGAGGACGCAAAGCTTGACGTAACATTTATTACCGAAAGGAACAACACAATTGATACCAGGATTATCGCGGATTTTAATGGGTTCACGGAGATGTCCTACTTAAGATTGGATCAAACCTATTCCAGGAAAGATTCCAGCGGATTGATCATTGCTTCTTAGACTTTATTACCAGGCATATGCTTCTGGTGCTTCACCACCGGGTCCGGGCCAAATATTATCGAGTTTTACCAATTGTTCGTCAGAAAAAACAATCTCCAGAGATTTTATGCTGGCATCTAATTGCTCCAAAGTCCTTGGACCAATGATTGGAGCTGTGACAGTAGGATTATTTAGCAACCAGGCGAGAGCTACATTGGCTGGACTTTCTCCTAATTCCCGACAAAATTCTTCATATGTTCGCAGCTGGGTAAGGTGTTCTTTAATCCGTTTTTTTACACTGTCAGAGGAACGTCTGCCATTAGATTCTGTCTCCAGAACTCCGCCCAATTGCCCACTTGCAAGTGGACTATAAGGAATTAATCCCATACCATACTCGCGGCAAGCAGGAACAACCTCTAACTCAATCATCCGGTCAATAAGATTATATACGCTCTGTTCGCTCACCAGGCCAAGAAAATGTCTTTCCTTGGCTGAACTTTGAGCTTGAGCGATATGTAAAGCAGAAAAATTACTACTGCCAATATATAGGACTTTTCCTTGAGATACTAATTGTTCCATCGCCTGCCAAATCTCTTCCCAAGGGGTTTCTCTATCTACATGATGCATTTGATAAAGATCCAGATAGTCCGTCTGCAGCCGTTTGAGACTATCTTCGCATGCCTGGCGAATATTTTTCGCCGAAAGCCGGCGATCATTTGGTCCTTCTCCCATCCGCCCGTAAACCTTGGTAGCGAGTACTATAGATTCGCGTCTATTTCCACCATTATTCAACCAACGTCCGATAATTTGCTCAGTTATCCCTTCCCCTAATTCCCAACCATACACATTGGCAGTGTCGATAAAATTAATCCCAAGATCCAAGGCTTGATCCATGATTTCATGGCTGGTCTCTTCATCTGTTCGAGGGCCAAAATTCATTGTCCCAAGGCATAAGCGACTTACTTTTAATCCAGTTCGACCCAAGCTTGAATATTCCATTTCGACCTCCATTTCGATGGAAAATTATCAATCTTCGAATAAATATTAGAGTATTTTATTATGACGCACTTATTATTGTGAAATAAAATCCGGATAAGATTTCAGGACTTAAAATTTGAATTACTGGATTGGTTCGGGAACACTGGATAAAGTATATCACGCAAGATAATCACACAAGTCGTCCATAAAATGCTGAAATTGAACAGATTCTCAAATATTAATTGATAATGGAAATTAATTAAAGCTTCCTTCCTGGATACATTCGTTATAAATTCTTGCAGTGCGATACCAGGAAAAATTGTTCGCAATATGGGTAATCCCATTGATGATCAAGCTGTAATACAGGTTTGGTTGAGATGAATATACATATGTCGCGTCTTCCAGACAGGACAATAATTCACTTTTCATCGCTTGAAACAAATCTAATCCAGAGCGTTGTTGAAGCCGGTCTGGTTTATGTGGATAAAGTTTGTATTCCGCTGTGTTGATCGTAGACCAATCATCGAGAATGTTTGAAATCTCATCTTTCTCCCGGAAAAGAAATCCGGTCGGTGGGATAGTGGATTTGTGCCATCGCTCTGCTCTCGACTTCACAGATAGAGAAAAAGAACGTTGATTTCGACTGGGAATGATTTGCTGCAGGAGGCCTCCTGTTGCCCGTCCTATGCAAACAACACCATTCAAATAAAATTCGTTTGCCATCCCAAATGGTTCATAATAAGATGGCATCAATCCATAGCTTGCCCCTTTCATCACCGCGAAATAGCCTTCTCTGAATTGGAAAGGAAATCCAAGCACATTTTCTGGATATCGGTTGGCGAGGTTTTGAATGAAATTTATTCCGGCTAAGCCCTCATCACCAGGGATTGGAAAGAAAAGAAAACGAGCCTGGCCATCATCCCTAAGGAAATTAGAAATTGCGCTGCAGGCGAGTTCATAACCTTTCTGGCGGCTATCGTCCCGTCCGGCCATAATAAACCAAGGAGCATCATCCCGAACGAATTTGGTTAAATCACCCCAAATAGGTGTTTCCTCAGAGGAAATTATATTATCTATTGCCTGGAAGGCGTTCTCTCTATTTGAATGCTTCCAGTTGCGTATAGGAGTATAGCTACCCTTCTGCCCTGCTGTCAGAACATTATCAGGTATGGCCTGGTCAGTAAATACCCCGTTGTTGGCACCTCTTAAACGGGGAGTCAGTTCGGAAACAATGTGTGGGATCATAATTTCTGATTGAAGGATCTCAGTTGATAAATCAAGAGCAAATTGCTCAGATACTGTAAAAACTGTATCTTTTACTAGAGGTAATGAACATTGAAGGACAGTATCTCCGGGACAGGTAGTTGGATCGATACCGATTTTGCTGAAGTCTGCATCCATGATACCTTTATCGTAACTATTGTGAAGGGTGAGGTATGATGAAAATATGAAGTCCTCCTCAGACAATCCACTTAAAGCCAGGCTGGTCGTGGCAGCTTCCCAATCCTGCATCAAAATCGTCCATGCACCATCTGGATCAATTGTTGGTAAGGCTGCTGCAACTGCTTTCCCGAAGAATAG
The DNA here is from genome assembly GCA_040326075.1 of Anaerolineales bacterium. Lineage (GTDB taxonomy): Bacteria > Chloroflexota > Anaerolineae > Anaerolineales > UBA4823 > PFL25. The sequence goes on along the minus strand of JBEQLH010000084.1, from coordinate 6,983 downwards.
CGAGTCGCGCAAGAGGATATCGGGGCTTTCATCATAAGGATGGCGTTGACCAGCAAAAAATATTGGATCTTTAGTGGTCATTAAGTGGGGTTTTATGAAGACCCAGCTTACATCTTGATGGATGAGCAGCAAGTCAATGGTGAATATTTCACTGTCAAAATTAATCTTGATGGTTGCTATGGTCTCCATCTCAGATTCTGCATCCAGCGTTCTGGCAACATTCCTGTGAAATGGTGAAACCACGTATGTGGGAATGCTAGAAACAACCTGTAATGCCCTGGGGAGATGGGCTATAACTGCAGCGATACCTCCTCCAGGGGCAAAGGGTGTTTCGTAGGTGATAAATGCGATTTTCTTATCCAAATCTGTTAATTTTCGAAACCTAAAAAGAAAATGGGTGGGACCTGATTTCCGGATTATAACATCGGGTATATCTGCATCACTTCAGATGATAGAATTTATAAAACAGGTACTGATCTTGAAGTGAAAGGAAATGGAATGATAATTGTTAATGTATTTGTGCATGTTAAACCTGAATATATCGAAGAGTTTCGCATAGCCACATTAGAAAACGCTCGAGATAGCGTCAAAGAGCCTGGAATCACTCGGTTCGATATTCTTCAGGATATTAGTGACCAGGAAATATTCCAATTGGTTGAGGTTTACAAGACTCAATCTGATTCGGCCAAACACAAAGATACGCGTCATTACAAGAAGTGGAGCCAAACTGTGATGAGCATGATGGCTGAACCTCGCCGCAGCATCAGGTATGCCAATATTTATCCAGATGATGAGGGCTGGTAAATTTATGAAATATTGCAACCTTCAGGATACATGCTGACACAAGGCAGATTTCGTGAAAACTAACTGAGGAGATAGAATTTCTATGCAGTTCGAATTCTCAACTGCAACTCAAATCATATTTGGTAGAGGTAAGCTGCTTGAAATTGGAGAGAATGCTAAATTAATAGGTGGGAAGGCGATGGTTGTTATCGGGAGTTCTCAAAATCGATCCAGCCAACTAATTTCTGAACTTGATGAACATGATATCAAATACATATTGTTTTCCGTAAAAGAGGAACCAACGGTAGAAGTTGTTCGAACAGGGATCGAAATTTGTCGGCATGAGGGATGCGAGCTGCTAATTGCATTTGGTGGGGGAAGCATCATTGATGCCGGGAAAGCGATTGCAGTTTTATCTGCAAATGACGGTGATATATATGATTTTCTGGAAGTCATTGGGCGGGGGATGGAAATATCCAAACCTGGAATTCCAATGATCGCGATCCCAACAACTGCAGGAACAGGCAGCGAAGTAACGCGCAACGCAGTCATTGGCGCACCTGAACATCAAGTAAAAGTGAGTTTACGTTCGCAATATCTGCTACCAACAATTTCAATTGTTGACCCTGATTTAACTACGAGTATGCCTCCTGAAGTAACTGCATCGACTGGAATGGACGCATTAACTCAATTGATTGAACCATACGTATCAATCCATGCTAATCCTCTCACCGATGCGATTTGTCTGGAAGGGATGAAATACAGCGGAAGTTCAATATTGAAAGCATATAAGAATGGGAAGGATATCCAATCTCGAGAAAATCTGTCCCTGGCTAGTTTATTCAGCGGATTTGCGTTGGCGAATGCAAAACTTGGCGCAGTGCATGGTTTTGCGGGGGTTATCGGTGGGATGTACCATGTTCCCCACGGGGTGATATGCGCTGCTCTTTTAGCTCCAGCAATGAAGGTCAATATCCAGGTTCTGCGGAAGAGAGACCCTGAATCCCCAATCCTATCGCGTTATGAGCGCATCGCACAAATTCTAACTGGCAATGGTGGCAGCAAGGCAGAAGAAGCTGTTGATTTTATCTGGCAATTAAATGTGGATTTATCCATACCCCCATTATCAAAGTATGGGGTGACTGAGGACGCATTTCCTGAAATTATCGTCAAAGCAGCGGGCTCCAGCAGTATGAAAGGAAACCCAATACTCCTCAATCCTGATGAATTGATTTCAATAATAGAAATGGCTGTATAGACCATGAATCAGGGGGTGAGAGAATCATTCAAAGATTTTCTGTATAGGTCAATATTAATATGCCCTCTGATATTGGCACGGGGGCAATTTTCGAGACTCCATATATTCGTTTTCAAGGATGTCATCAAGCAATAAATATTCAGGATTCAATTGGTTCCCTCAACTTTCTTTAATATTTTCTCCTTTGAATTGGGTTTCATAAAGCTCAGAATATAATCCTTCCTTTTCCAAGAGTTCTTGATGAGTGCCTTGTTCTCTAAGTCGTCCTCGGTCCAGGACAAGGATTTTGTCCGCAGCGAGAATTGTGGAAAGACGATGGGCGATAACCAGGCTGGTCCTTCCAGCCAGCAAAGGTGCAAGAGCAGCCTGGATGAGTGCTTCATTGTGAGAATCAAGATGGGATGTGGCTTCATCCAGGATAAGTATGCGCGGATCTTTGAGAATAACCCGGGCAATTGCCAGACGCTGTTTTTCACCGCCGCTCAGGCGGTAGCCTCTTTCCCCAACCACAGTATCATATTGATCCGGCAGCTCCTGGATAAATTCATGGATGTGTGCTGCCTGGCACGCTGCTTCGATATCTGCCTGGCTTGCATCTGGACGAGCATAAAGTAAATTCGACAGTACAGTATCGTGAAACAGGTATGTCTCTTGCGTTACCATTCCGATTTGGTTGACCAACGATTCCTGAGTTACATCACGGATGTCATACCCATCCAATGAGATCTTACCGCCGGTAGGATCATATAACCTTGGCAGCAGATATGTAACAGTCGTTTTTCCAGCACCGGAATGCCCCACAAGGGCCGCTAACTCCCCGGGTTTGATATCAAATGACAATTCTTGGAGTGCCCAGCGATGAGCAATGTCAGGAAGGGTTGTAATTGAGAATTGTTCATCTTCAGATATTTTGTCCCCACCATTCCCCTCTGGACGCGAATCACCATCTCCATTGACGTAGCTAAATGAAACATTATCAAATTTTACCTGTCCTTCAATTTCAGTGAGCTGGATTGCTCCTGTCCGATCTTTTATTTCAATTGGCAGATCGAGGTATTCAAAGACTCGTTCAAAGCTAACCATTGAAGTCGCGAATTCTACTTGAACATTTGTCAGAGATGAGATGGGTCCATACAAACGGGTCAGGTAGGCAGCGAAGGCGACAATTGTTCCGATAGTCAATGCATCTGTCATGACCATATAACCACCAGCCCAATAGATCAACGCGGTTCCGATGGCTCCTGATATCCCAAGTCCCAGGAAGAACCAACGCCCGACTAAGGCACGCCTGATGCCAATATCCCGTACATTCTGATTAATTTCTTTAAAACGTTCAGTTTCCTGACGCTGTCGTCCAAATGTTTTTACTAACAAAACACCATTAATCCCGAGGGTCTCACTTATCAGGCTGCTCAAATCTGCGTTGTAATTCATTGCCTTACGACGGATATCCCTTAGAATCCTTGCTACTCGCCGGGTTGGCAGCAAGAACAATGGTAAAACAACCACAGAAAGAAGAGTCAAGAATGGATCAATAGTGATCATTACCACCAAGGTTGAGATTAAAGTTACTAAGTTGGTCACAATATTAGGTAATGTACCGGTAATCGCATTTTGAGCACCCACGACATCGTTGTTAAAACGGGAAATGATTTCGCCCGATCGAGTTTCCGTGAAAAAACGAAGTGACATCCTTTGTAAATGGTCATACATTTCCTGGCGCAAATCGAAGATTACCCCTTCACCAGCTTTGGCACTGAAATATCTTTCCACGATCCCGATCAGTCCACTCAGAACGGGGATCACGATCATTGCAATGGCTAATATTGTCAATCTTCGGAAATCTTTATTGGGTATTACAACATCGATCAAATTCCTGTAGAGCAATGGGGGGATTAATTCCAATAGTGAAATCGTAATAATTGCAATCAAAACCAACGTAATAAAACCCCAATATGGACCCGCATATCCTAATACTCGAAACAGGAGTTTTCGATCAATCTTGGCTTTTCCTTTGGATTCATCTGCGCTGATTAATGACCACCAACCACCACGATGCATGGCTCACTCACCTTTTGATCTTGATTAAAATAGTCTTTTAAAGATATAAAAAATATTGAAGATTGCTGCAACTCGCAAGTTCCAACAAAATCTCTCAGGATAAGATTATAATTCTACAAAACTTATCTGAGGAGATGGATTGATGGAATTTATGAGATTGATCCAACACCGTTATAGTGTACGTGAATATAAGCCTGACCCAATCGATCCAATGGTGTTGCAGCAAGCCCTGGAAGCAGCTCGTCTCGCTCCAACTGCAGCTAACCGACAACCTTTTCGGTTAATTGTAATTCACACTGCGAGCAAGCGGGAGGAATTAAACCGTATTTACGCTCGAGATTGGTTTATTCATGCCCCGATCGTGATCTGTGCGTGTGGAATCCCTGAGCAAGGCTGGGTTCGAGCAGATGGAAAATCCTATATTGACGTTGATATAGCCATCGTGATGGATCATTTAAGTCTTGCTGCTGCTGATTTAGGTTTAGGAACATGTTGGATTGCTTCATTTGATGTGGGCGCGGTTAGAGAAATCTTGAATATTCCAGAGAATGTTGAACCGCTTATATTTATGACAGTAGGATATCCTGCTGATGAAATCGGCGAGAAGGAGCGGAAGCCCTTGAGTGAACTGATTAATTATGAACTTTGGGAATGATTTAATGAACTGTATCCAATATCTTCTTCCCTATCGAAATTAAGAAACTATATCAAGCAATACAAACACCTCAAGAGTCTAACTTTAATAGATAACATGATCAAATCAATTTCATTGAATAGTGGGTCCTCTCAATCAAGCAATGGGATGTCTTCAATCGGGGTAAAACGAATATCGGAACTATTCGAAAATCAATTCCAGGAAGGTATCAGTCCTGGTGCCCAATTGGTCGTGATGAGAAATGGGCAAATGATCTTGGAACAGTGTGTGGGTTACGCAAATACAAAAAAAAAGCACCCCATTTCCCCGGAAACACGATTCCTGACTTTCTCAATTTCTAAATCTTTTATCAGCGCATGTGTTTTCAAGCTCGTAGAGAATGATCTGGTTGATTTGGATGGCTCAGTTGCGGAATATTGGCCAGAGTTCGGTTCCCAAGGGAAGGAGGTGGTCACGGTCAGACAGGTTCTACTGCACCAGGCTGGTCTGCCGAGACGGGGTCTGTTGGGCCAAATTCTAAACTTATCCAACTGGGAGAAGTTGACTGACAACCTCGCAAAAAAGAAGTTGGAGTACCTTCCGGGTGGTAAAACCGCATACCATGCATTAAATTTTGGATTTATTCTGGGAGAAGTCATCCGCAGAGTATCTGGACTGCCAGTCAATGAATACTTACAAAAAGAATTATTAACTCCTCTTGGAATGGTAAATACAAGTTTAAAAACAACAGACTATGGCAGTAATTCTTATGCCCGTCTCTACTCAGGAACTTTTGATCATCAATTTGTCGCCTTGCTGTTCAATTCACCCAATGTTCGAGCAGCAGTCATCCCAGCTGCCTCATTACACAGTACGGCTCGGGAGATTGCGATTTTCTTCCAGATGTTATTGAATGAAGGTCAATACGATGGAATTCGTTACCTCCAACCTGAGACTGTCCAATTGGCAACCTCTTTAGGTTTTGAAGGATTTGATGAAGCACTCAGAAGGACTACCAGGTGGGGATATGGTTTTTACTTAGGTGGTGACCATACTCTAAATCCAGATTTGCCTGATGGCATGGGAAAGGGAAGTACAATCGACACTTTTGGTCATTATGGCCAGCGTACATCCATAGCATATGCAGATAAAAATTCGGGATTGGTCGTTGTTTTCTTATGTAATCAATTCCTTTCAAGCTATGATTATAAAAATCGCCTGCGCGAGATATCTGATGCAGTGTGGGATGCAATTGAGGATTAATTTATTGGAGCGGAGAGCGTAAATATGGCGATCTCTGGGGGACAGTTATAGCGAAATGGCAACCAGCTTGTACCAAGGCCCCGGTTTGTATATAAAACCATACCATTTATCCGATAAATTCCAGAGGAATATTTACGTCCATATCGTGGTAGATACAATGATCCAAAATAGGGAAGACAAATTTGACCACCATGTGAGTGACCGGATAATTGTATGTCAAACGTCCCGCTCATTGAGCTGATGTCGGCATAATCCGGCTCATGCGCTAAAAGAATTGCGGTACTCTCATCAGGGATTTGATTTAATACATTCTGAAGGTCGTCTTTCTTAGTAAGGTGGTCGTCTACTCCTGCAAAGTACAGGTAAGATGAGGAACGCTGAATGGGGTAAACTCGATTGTTCAATTCGATGATATTGCTTTCCCTGAGTACATCCCTGATTATGTCTGGCTCTGAGTAATGGTCATGGTTTCCAAGTACCGCGACAATTGCGTCTTTTGCGAATAATTTAGATAAAGTTTGAAGAAGAACGGGAGAATACCTTCCAGGGTTTGAATTGACAAAATCGCCTGTTATCGCAATGAGGTCTGGTTTGAGTTGATTGACAATGTCAATAATTTGGCCGAGATCTTGTTCATCCAACCAAGATCCCAAATGGAAATCACTGATTTGAACGATTCGGTAGTCATTAAATTCAAGTGGGAGATTCGTTAGCTCGATTGGAAGATCTGAGATTGTGATCTTGTTCGGATTGAATTTCCACCCGCTAATCAATTCGTTCATAAGAATTTGTTTTCAGTAAACCTCTAAAAGAAAGAAATGTGTCTTCCCAATAATGAGAGGTGATTTTATCTTATTTTATTTAGAATTCCAATGGAGTTTGGGAAAGTATCAGGCGATGAAAACTTGCTGGCAAGAAATTACAGATCGGATTTATTTTGAAGATTCGAATTTTCTCATTAACCTGTCAAGACGGTGTAACAAC
>JBEQLH010000083.1:8361-10867 GCA_040326075.1 Anaerolineales bacterium | reverse complement strand
GTCAAAGTGCCCCGTTCGATTACTCACGACGCAGAGCTCATTGATGTACAAACAGAGATAAAATCTTTTATAGATGCTGTCAGTTTGCTGGACGAGAAATTGGGGGTGATTTTGCTTCAATTTCCGCCTTCTTTTTCAAACGCTAAAATCCATCAAGTAGAAGAGTTCATCAAAGAGCTGCCCAAAGATTTAAATTTTGCAGTTGAATTTCGCCACCGTTCCTGGTATGTACCAGAGACAGGCTACATGCTGGCTCGACATAAGATTTGTTGGGCGGCAACTGAATTTGAAGGTGTACCCAAAGAGGTTGAATTAACTTCAGATATACTCTTCATCCGCTTTGTTGGCCAGCATGGTCGATTTCGACTTCATGACCGCGAGCAAATTGAGGTAAACCCACAGCTGGAATGGTGGTGGGGATGGATTCAATCCAAAATTGACCGGGTGCATTCCATTTATTGTTACTTCAACGATGATTTTTCAGGTCATGCGCCTGCGGCCGCGAATAAATTTAAAAGCATAATTGGATTGCCTGTCGTGAAGCCAGATCTACCGAAACAAATGAGGCTACTTTAACGAGGACTGTGGATAAAACAGGATGAAAATGTCGAAATTTGCTAAATATGTGTGGTTCGTGTTGGTATTTAACCTGCTTGTGATTATGTGGGGAGCGTATGTGCGTGCTACTGGCTCGGGTGCTGGGTGCGGGAGCCATTGGCCTCTATGTAATGGTGAAATACTTCCCAGATCAGAGCAAATTGAGACAATGATTGAATTTGTGCACCGATTATCGAGCGGCACAGCCTTTTTATTGGTTGTTGGTATGTTGATATGGGCCTGGCGGATTTACCCTCCTGGAAATGTCGTTCGTAAATCCGCAGTCTTTTCGATGGTTTTCATGGTCACTGAAGCGCTGGTGGGGGCAGGCCTGGTGCTCTTTGAGCTTGTAGCAGATAATGTTTCAACTGCCAGGGCATTCTCGATTTCAGTTCACCTGGTGAATACGTTTCTCCTGCTGGCATGCATATCATTAACTGGATGGTGGGCATCTGGAGGAAAGCCAGTAGTCATCCGTAAGGGTGATGTTAAAGTATGGCTGCTCGGAGTCGGATTTACTGGTGTGTTGATCTTGGGAATGAGCGGTGCATTAACTGCCCTGGGCGATACTTTATTTCCAGTCAGTTCGTTGGAGGAAGGATTGAGACAGGATTTTTCCTCGGCCGCACATTTTCTAATTCGTTTACGCATATTACATCCTACAATTGCAATCCTGGTCAGCGCTTACCTTTTCGTCCTTATCAATTGGGTTTTTGGTAAGGAAAAGAGGGGCAATAATATTTTCCTGGGTAGAATAATTATTGTTTTGCTGATACTGCAATTACTTGCTGGATTTATTAATGTGATCATATTGGCTCCGGTATGGATGCAGTTGGTTCATTTGCTGCTTTCAGATTTAGTTTGGATTTCTTTAGTCTTATTTGCAGCGGCATCATTAAACCGGGTGAGTTTAGATTCGTCCGGGGAGTCTGAATAATCACCAGGCTTTGTGGATAGAAGCATTGGGGCAATAAATTTCCAAAAATCTCTTTGAATTTAGGAATGTTACTATTTGGTTTTAGGCTATAATTCCGGCTATGGATACGACCCAGCTCCTGGCACGCGTTGAAGAACTTCGTCAGGAGATCCGATATCACAATTACCGATACTATGTGCTCAATGAGCCGGTCGTCAGCGATAGCGAATATGACCAGCTGATGATCGAACTGCGCCAACTTGAGGAGCAATATCCAGAATGGATAACTCCGGACTCGCCTACACAAAGAGCAGGAGCACCTCCTGCCGAACGATTTACAAAATTACCTCATCCGGCATCAATCTTGAGCCTTGGAAACGCGTTTGATGATGATGATGTTCGTGCTTGGTTCGAAAGGATTGGTAAACTCGACGATCGCGTTGGAGATGCTGACTTTGTGGTTGAACCCAAATTGGATGGTTTGACGGTCGTACTACATTATGACCACGGGATTTTTTCCCGAGGAGCGACCAGGGGAGATGGGGAAACTGGAGAGGATATCACCAGGAATTTGCGAACAATCCGCAGTCTTCCTTTGCGAGTGCCAATTGAGCCTAATGGAATAGAGATTCCTGAAAAACTGGTTGTGCGTGGCGAAGTATTCATGTATCTTAAGGATTTTGAGCAGCTTAATCAAAGACTTGAGGAAGCTGGTGAAAAAACTTACTTAAATCCACGCAATACTGCTGCAGGTTCCTTGAGGCAGCTCGATCCAAGTTTGACTGCCACGCGTCCACTGGCACTGCTCACATATGATATTGTTGCTTCAGATAGCGGGACATGGAGAACTGAGCAGGAAAGGATGGATTTCCTTAAAAGAATAGGCTTACCGGTTGTAGATTGGGAATACTGTGTTGATATTGAATCAGCCATCAAAAGAAGCTTGGACCTGGTGACCGCCAGGCATGATCTGTCGTATGAGGCTGATGGGGC
>JBEQLH010000083.1:3238-8261 GCA_040326075.1 Anaerolineales bacterium | reverse complement strand
GAGCGCCCCTATACACCACCAAAAACATGCCCTAATTGCGCCCAACCAGTTGAACACATTGCGGATGAAGTCGCCTGGTATTGTGTAAACGCGGCTTGTCCTGCACAATTGATGCGAAATATCGAACACTTTGTTTCCAGGGGTGCGATGGATATCGTCGGGCTGGGTATTAAAATCGTTGAGCAATTGGTTGAAGCTGGTTTGGTTAATGACGTAGCCGACCTTTACACGCTCTCAAAGGAAGGATTGCTTGAATTAGAAGGATTCGCGGATAAAAAAGCCGATAATATATTGGCTGCGATACAGGAATCGAAAAAACAAAGTCTGGCCCGCCTGTTAACAGCCCTGGGTATCCGGGGTGTTGGAGAGGTGAGCGCTGCTGAACTTGCCAGACAATTTAGAAGTATTGATGAGGTCAGGACTGCAGAGGTCGAAGGTTTACTGCAGATTGAAGGGATTGGTCCAAATATCGCTCAAGCGATAGTAGACTGGTTCCATAGCCCAACGAATCAGAAGGTGCTGGCGAAATTGCATGTGGCCGGTGTTTGGCCAGTTGCGGAGCAAGTAGAAACTGTGCTGGAAAGCGACCAATCATTCTCTGGGCAAACGTTTGTGATCACTGGGACTTTACCCGTATTCACCAGGCAAGAAGCTAAAGAGTTCATTGAAAGCCATGGAGGGCGAGTGATTGGTTCAGTGAGCAAGAAGACCAGCTATGTGGTGGTAGGGGAAAACCCTGGTTCAAAATTCGGTAAAGCCAAGGATCTTGGTGTCCGAATTCTGGATGAAGTGGGTTTGCGTCAACTACCAGGCTGATCAAAGTAGATTTAGGGTAACGAAAAAAATTAGGAGAGGACTTATGGATTTCGAGAATAATGACGATATTATTGCTGGCCGGGTAAAAGCCATAACTGAGCGATTGAATCATCTCCAGGAGGTTGACCTTTATTTTTACAACCAACCGGTGACCGAACTCAGGGGTGGCGCGAGAGTATTGATTAACGGGCGAGACATGGGGATGTACGCCTCATACAGCTACCTGGGATTGATCGGTCATCCACGGATAAATAAGGCAGCCAAAGATGCTATCGACCGTTATGGCACTGGAACACACGGGGTGCGAATGCTTGCCGGAACATTGGATTTGCACCGTGAGCTAGAGGAAACCATCGCGGAATTCAAAGGTGCTGAAGCAGCAGTTACTTACACATCGGGATATGTAACCAATCTGACAGTAGTTTCTTCATTATTGGGCCGTGGAGGATATGTCATTTCAGACAAGTTAAACCATGCCTCAATCGTGGATGGGTGTTTGATGTCAGGAGCGAAATTTCTTCGCTTCCGACATAATGACATGCAGGATCTCGAATCACGACTGAAGAATATCCCTGATGGATCAACAAAACTGGTTATCGCAGATGCTGTTTTCAGCATGGATGGGGATGTAATCGATTTTCCGGGAATTGTTGAGCAATGCAAGAAGTACAATGCCTGGTTGATGATCGATGAAGCACATTCTGTTGGAGTTTTGGGTGATACGGGTAGAGGAATTGAAGAACACTTCGGGATGGAAGGTACCGTAGACATCAAGATGGGCACCCTCAGTAAAACTATCCCTTCAGTAGGCGGTTATATTGCGGGAAAAAGAGAATTGATCGAATTTCTCAGCCATGCAAGCCGGGCTTATATCTTTTCGGCAGCGCTGCCGCCTGCACAGGCTGCTGCTGCAAACGAATCATTTAAAGTGATTTTGGATGAACCCTGGCGGATCGAAAAGTTGAGAGCCAATACTGATCAATTTATCAATGGTTTGAAGGACCGTGGTTTCGATACCATGGAAACATCTACTGCAATTGTTCCAGTGCTGTGTGGGGACGACGAACGAGCTTTCGCTTTGACTAGAGCTGCTCAGCATCATGATGTTTTCGTTTTGCCGGTTGTGTCACCAGCTGTTCCGCCAGGTTTAGCGAGATTGCGAGCGACGGTCACAGCAGCTCATGAGCCAGATGAAATTGAATATGCGATGAATGTGGTTGGAACTGCGGGGAAGGAAATTGGGATCATCTGACTGATAAGATAATTATATGTTTAATGTACAACTGAAAGCAGGACGCGAGAAATCGCTCCTGCGTGGTCACCCCTGGATCTTCTCGGGATCAATTGCCAATGTTGATCCCGAGAGGGATCAATTAATGAGCGGCGAGACTGTGAGGGTGGTAGATAATTCTGGATCATTTCTCGGATGGGGGGCGTTTAGCCCGGAATCAAAGATCCGGATTCGGATATGGTCACGCGACCCTGATGAGATAATCGATACCGATTTCTTCCGTTCTCGCCTGGAAAGAGCAATTCATAGACGAGAGCGTATAGCGGATCGAAATATAACGAATGCTTTTCGGTTAGTGCACGCAGAATCAGATGGCATTCCTGGACTTATCGTAGACCAATATGCTGACACCCTTGTTGTGCAGTTCCTGGCTAGTGGGGCAGAATTTTGGCGAGACACATTAATCAATTTGTTGGGGGAAATGACCGGTTGCGAGCAAATCTACGAGCGCTCAGATGCGAAAGTAAGGGGCTTGGAAGGATTGCCTGTAAGGAACGGTATATTAAAAGGCAGCGATGACTTTAGCGAGATCCAAATCAAGGAAAATGGTCTCGCTTATTGGGTGGATATTCGGCATGGTCAAAAAACAGGCTTCTTTCTGGATCAGCGCAATAATCGAGCAAAAGTGAGGACCTTAGCAGCAAACAGGACAGTGTTAGATTGCTTTGCCTTCAACGGCGGATTCTCAATTTCTGCACTAGCAGGTGACGCAAAACGAGTCGTGGCAGTAGAATCTTCTAAGGATGCACTTGAACTTGGGCGCAAAAATGCAGCGTTGAACTCCTTACCTAAAGACATGATCGAGTGGGTTGAAGGGGATGTATTTCAGGAGTTAAGGAGTTTTCGTGACAAGGGGGAAGGATTTGATATGGTCATTCTCGATCCACCAAAGTTTGCACCGACAGTAGCCCACGCCCAACGAGCAGCCAAAGGGTATAAGGATATTAATCTGCTGGGATTGAAATTACTGAATCCGGATGGATTATTGGTTACATTTTCCTGTTCGGGCGGTGTCAGTGAAGAATTCTTTCAGAAGGTCCTGGCGGGGGCAGCCGTAGATGCAGGTGTGGAGGCGAAGATCTTGGCTCGATTGGGACCAGGTCCAGACCACCCGGTTGCCTTGAATTTTCCTGAGGGGGCATATTTGAAAGGATTTGTGATCCAAATATAAAAAAAGAATTTCCGAATTCTATTTAGAAATCGGAAATTCAATATAAGGTGGAGATGGCGGGACTCGAACCCGCGTCCGAAAGATTAGATTCTCGAATGTCTACGAGCGTAGTCGTTTGAAAGTTGTCGCTAGATGAGCCTCAACCGACAAAGGGTCTCATCTAACCAACCACTGAGTCCCGAAGGTCTCTCTTTCGCACGGTTAGTGGTGTGAGGTGCGGCACTCCGACTTTGTCTCGCCCGGGCTACCACCGGTCGGAGAGCGGGGTAGGCGGACGTGACCCATTATGGGTCATACTCTTAGCTCACCGCTTAGGCGGCGAGGGGCAGAGTAGAAAGGTTAGTGCGGTTGGCACTTAATTGTTGCGCTGAGTTTACGAGGTCGGCGCCTCTCGGCTCGCAATCCGGAACCAGCCACTCCCGTCGAAGCCTGTCATCCCCGGTTGCACTCTAATTATATCGCGGAATCATGCTCCTTTATAGTGGAATCTTAATATGCTGCCCATGATATACTCAATGAAACTTTTAATCCATGGCGGTGTTACCATAAGTAAGTTGGTGCACCTTGCCATTGTTGGTGAGGATCGTGCCTGATATCAGTGACGAAAAAGCATTAAAGCTCGCAGCTCAAGGAGATGAAGAAGCTTTTGGTGTTCTCTACGAGCGCTATGTAGGTCGAATATATAGTTATATTTACTACCGGACCGGTAATCAGCATGACGCTGAAGACCTCACTGCCCGGGTTTTCTTTCGGGCGCTGCGGCATGTAGAAAATTACACCGATCGCGGTCTACCACTCTCAGCCTGGCTTTATAGGATCGCCCATAACCTGGTTGCCAACTGGCATCGGGACAACAGTCGAAGAAAAGAAGTTCCTCTGGATGAGATTATTCTTGTCCGCCACGGTGGTGATCACCCAGAGGTGGTGTTAATTGAGAGTGAAGAGAAGGAGAACCTGCTTAAGGTTATCCGGCGCCTTCCGCCAGACCGGCAGCAGTTAATCCTATTGAAATTTGTGGAACATTTATCAAATGCTGCGATCGGGCAAGTAATGGGTAGATCTGAAGGAGCAGTAAAAAGCCTTTATCATAGGACATTGCTTTCATTGAGGGACGATTTTAACCTTATTCTTATGAGTAAACCTAATGATGGCGAGGAATTCGGGGATAAGTGAGAATAGCGATATGGAAAATGCCCAGGTATCTGACTTTGACGCGATTGAAAAATTAATGGTTTCTTCTTTGCAGCCAGTGAACCCACGACCAGAATTTGTCAGTGGCCTTCACGAAAGACTTACTGATCCAATGTCACCTACTGTACGATTCACCAGAAATTATTCAACCCACTTCATCTTGTTAGTCATAGCGACCTTGTTGAGTGGAGTGATTTTTTTCTTAACTGCCAGCAGGGTGATTATCTCGTTGGTCAGAGAATTTAAGATCACGAAACCACGCTGAATAAAAATAATTGATAAGAACAATTAATAGGTGATGAACATTATATTAAATCATCACCAAGCAAATCACGCGCAAGTAATTCAACATCGGTAATCAAATCCGCATCGATTGGTAGCTTGTGCTCTGGAGTTATGTGAATGAGAAAATGTTCGACAGTCACTTTAGCTAAAGCTGGAGTTTTTGAATAGGTTTCCAGGTATCTCAAGCGATCGAGGGCACCCATTGACTTAACCGTAATTCCTTCTCGGTGAAGATATTCACCAACCACGTGACCAGCTGCTCGCCGGGC
>JBEQLH010000083.1:0-3138 GCA_040326075.1 Anaerolineales bacterium | reverse complement strand
ATCTGGCTCATGTTTTGGCTACTTGAGTTTATTACAAAACGAGTTAAAAGTGAATGAGAAGTGACACAAATGTAGTTCGGATCGGGGATTGGGTGGTAAGACAGAAAATCCCTGATCAAAATGAGTCAATTGAATTATTGCTCCTATTACACGGATGGACCGGGGACGAAAATTCTATGTGGATATTTACCCCACGTCTTCCTCAAAACTTTATAATCATTTCACCGCGGGGATTATTCCCGACACCCATGGGAGGGTATGGTTGGGTAGAAAACAGCATCAAAGGGTGGCCAACTATGAGCGATTTTAATACTGCTATGCAAGAATTGATTGATCTCATTGACTCATTAGATTTTCCAGGAACTCATGAGAATCGCTTCAATATATTGGGCTTTAGCCAGGGGGCAGCATTGGGATATGCCCTGGCGCATACATACCCGGAAAGGATCAATAAATTGGCTGGATTATCGGGATTCTTTCCTGAACCTGATCAAGGTGGTTTATTGGGTGGAGCGCTAGGCGGGAAAAGGGTGTTTGTCGCTCACGGCCTAAAAGACGAGATGGTGCCGGTGGAAAAAGCCAGGCGAGTTGTGGAGGCGTTGAAATACTCAGGGGCTGAGGTAATTTATTGTGAAGAGGACGTGGGTCACAAATTAAGTTCTGGTTGTTTCCGAGGGATGGATGACTATTTCGCTGCAAGTAATGACTGAACAGGAAAAATTGTGTGTCCTGACGAATAATGCCAGGACACAGTTATTCTCCTTAGAAATGCCGGGAAATTCAGGTTGATTACTGACCAGCTTGGTAGGCAAGTGTTTCGATTACGATTGAGTCGAGCCGTTCTCTAATTATCTGGGCGATTTTTGTCATCATCAGATAACCAAACTGGAAATCTTCTTCAAATTTAGATCGCAGTTCACTTGCACTGAATTCAACTAATTTACAGTTTGTAACCGATTTCGCGCCTGAACCAGCTGTATAGGGAGGGAGAAGCGACGTCCATCCAAAGACATCTCCAGCTCCCAATGTGTTGATCACAACCTCTTTATCTTGCTGAGGCAAAGAAGTAACCAAAGACACTTCGCCTTTGACAATGATATAGACTTTATCAATTGCATCGCCTTCGTGGTGAAAATATTGATCTTGCTCGTATTCGATTTCTTCGGCGATATTGGCAAGCAAGTTTATTCGTTCCATCGACATACCACTAAAGTAAGGGTAGCGGCGGATAACTTCGGGGGAGACCATGAAGATACCTCTCTTTACATGTCTAGAATTCTCTACATTATTTCTGCCAGGACAGATTCGGTCACGTACGGAATCACTGCCGCGACTGCTGGAGTAGGTTGATCGCTGAAGTCCATCACATTTTCAACTTCGATAGCGAAGATGGTGATGTCTTCAGGTAAAGATAGCCCCATTTGTTGACCGATTTCTAATGCGGTGACTAGACTTGCATCATGAGGTGATGCGCTGTGTTGGGTTGGGCTGATGGATTTAAGATCATCAAGGGTCATTTTGTGGACTTTTCCTGGACACCCATCCAGGCGCAGGAATGCGTCAACCAAGATGACACGGTCATACCCGATCATTTTTTCCATAAGTGTCAAACCGCCAACACTTACCTCAGTGATATCAATGGTGGTGTCCTCGGGCAATCTTGAGCGGACCTCTTCTGCCACGAGGACTCCAACACCGTCATCGGTCAAAATTGGATTCCCTAAACCTAAAATCAGGGTTTTCATGGGCATTAATTTTTAGTGAATTGACTCAACCTTTCTATTTCTTCACCATCTGCATCTCGAATCACAACCTCCAGCGGCATTTGTCCAGGCAGTGAATGCGTGGCGCAGGACATGCAGGGATCGTAATTCCTGAAAGCCATTTCAATCCGATTCAGCAAACCATCAGTCACAACTGTGCCCTTAGTGATCAGCGTTTTGGCAGCTTTCTTGACTGACATAGTGATGGGAGCGTGGTTATTGGTAGTACCGACGATGAGATTGACCTTGGTCAATATGCCATTCTCATCGGTCCAATAGTGATGGGTTAGGGTACCGCGAGGAGCTTCTACAGAACCAACACCTTCATCAGGGGTGTTAGTAACTACGGTCCGCACATTTGGATCTGTGATCTCGGGGTCATTGACCAATTCTTGCATTCGTTCAGCCGCGTAGAGCAGCTCAACCAGGCGGGCCCAGTGAGTGGCTAGACGTTGATGTACGGGCTGGTAACGCCCGTCAACCTTCTTGCTGCCTAAAGTTTCATAGAATCTCTCAAACGCTTCTTGTGCTTTTGGTGTGGCCATGCCGTCGGAAGCATTCAGGCGGGAAAGAGGTGTAGCACAATACACTCCACTATCCATGCCGTCAACGAATCCATTCCAACCTACATTTTTCAGGTATGGGAATTTCAGGTATGACCATGGTTCAACCCGTTCAGCTATATGCTCGGCATAATCCTTGGGATGATATTTCGCAAATTCATTACCTTCTGGATCAGTAACGCGAATCATGCCATCGTAGAAATTGATATGGTTGTTCTCGTCCACAGTCCCCATATAATAGGTGCGATGGGTGAAGGTGTCAGCCAGGATTAGATCAACATATTCCTGATTAGCGAGAACGATGTCATCGAAGACTTTTAGACTGAACAGCGCGAAATCAACATTCTTTTGACAAATTTCTATGAATTCATCTCGCTCTTCTTCAGTTATTGCTTTACTCCAGCCACCGGGCATTCCGGCGACTGGATGAACACCACGACCGCCTACGATTTTGATCACGTGGTGGTTGCGAATTCGAGTATCTATTACTGCTTTCCCGATCTCGACACCAACTTTATGAACCACACCAAGGATATTCCTTTCGGCTGCCGGTGCATCAGGACCAACCACAAAATCTGGTCCACCTAAGGCATAAAAGTGGGTGGTATGGTCAGTGACATAGAAGGCCATGTAGAACATCTCACGCACTTTTTTAGCTGCAGAAGATGGCTCGACATGAAAAAGGGCATCTAATGCCTTCGTGCCTGCCATATGGTGTGCTTCTGGGCAGACCCCGCAAATTCGATTCGTGATACGGGGCATCTCTTCCGCCGGTCGACCAACACAAAATTGTTCAAAACCTCGTAATTCCG
>JBEQLH010000314.1:0-3704 GCA_040326075.1 Anaerolineales bacterium | reverse complement strand
CTTGACAATACCGTCAACTTTAAACCAAGCCGGACGAAGAGAGAGATCTGGCGGGAAAATGTGCTGTCTATTTTCAACCTCAGCCTGGTGGGTCTCGCTTTGGTGCAGCTCTTGTTTGGCCAGCCACTGGATGCCCTGTTAAGCCTGGGTGTATTATGCCTCAACATTGGGGTGAATATCTTCCAGGAATACTTCGCCAGGATGCGCATCAAAGATGTTTTGCTGGAAACTCGTCCCCGGGTAACGGTGATCCGGGATAGCAAGACACACAGCATAGACGCCAACGAAATTGTAGTGGACGATATGGTTGCATTTGGCCCTGGAGACGAGCTTCTGGCTGACGGGAGGATCGTCCACCAGTCTGATTTAGTCGTTGACGAGTCGATGTTGAGTGATGGGGACAGGAGGATGACAAAGGACAAAGGGGACCAGGTTTACGCGGGCACCTTCTGTGTCTCCGGACGGGCAGTGTACAAGGTTGAAAAGGTCGGTCGCGATCGCCACATCACAACCTTAATTGAGAATTCTGAGGAAACACGGGAACAGCCAACCCCGATCGAGAAGATCATCAACAGTGTGCTGCGAGTTTTGTTGATCGTGGTTGCCTTCTTCACAGTAATTCTAGTCTACAACTACTTCAATATAACCGTTCCCATCCCAGAAAGCTTTTTTAACGAGGTTGCCGGGATAGTGTTCAGCCTCGCCCCGGCAGGTTTGTACTTCATGATCATTGTGACCTATGCGGCCAGCACAGCAGACCTGGCGAAAGTTGGAGCCCTGGTAAATCGTGCCAGGTCGGTCGAAGCCATGGCCCAGGTTAACACGATCTGTTTCTCACGAGAAGGTGTCTTGACAGGAATGCGGGTTGACATGACTGTGCCTCCCCAAAATGAGGAAGATGACAGCTTCTCTGAGAGCCGCATTCAACAAATTCTGGGTGATTATGTTCGCAGCTCAGTGCTGGATAACCAACTTACGCGGACGATGGGGATGGCATTTGAAGGAAGCCCACGGGAATCTGTTGATGAAGCTCCTTACCTTTCAGTTTATGGCTGGAATGCGATCACCTTTGATGACCCGGACCTGAGCGGTGTTTACGTATTGGGTGTACCAGCAGCTTTGGAACCTTACTTGAGCAAAGACAGCCACACCGGAGAGAAAGCGGCAGATGATGAACCAGGGCGGGCGCGCAAGGTGTTTTCCAGAATAGGAGGAATCTTTCGTCGCTCAGACAATAATCCCACTCAAAATGGTGACCAGATTGCCCAAGGCGAACAATCTGACCAATCCTCTCCAGCGGCTCCCCCAATGACCGAAGGGAAGGATGATGGCGAAGGTCCTGAAAGCACTCCGCAGAAACCAGGGCTGTTCCGCCGAATTTTGGGTCGGGTAAGCCAGATGGCACAGAACGATGATGACCGCAGTGAAGAGATCGAGACCGAAGAAGCGGAAAAAGACCAACCGATAGAATTACTCTTTGCCTACCATCCTGAACCGAGCCCCTTGTTTGGCGAGAACGGGAGGCCTCAATTCCCCGTACCGTTGACCCCCCTCTGCCAACTATCCTTTGCAGAACAGCTACGCCCAGAAGCTGTACCTATGATCCGGAAATTTATTGAGCAGGGGACCAGGGTCAAGATTTTCGCGGCCGAGCGATCCCAGCAAGCCATCTCTCTGCTAAAAGATGTCGGTCTCGGTGATTTGGCTTTGGATCTGGTCACGGGATCTGATTTGGCCGAACTGGGAGCAGAAGAATTATCCCAGGCAGCTGCAGACAATGAGATATTTCTGCAGCTAACTCCAGAACAAATGGGCAAGGTCGTGTCAGATCTGCGCGCCAGGGGACAATATGTGGCTATGGTTGGCGATTCAGTTAACGATGTGCCTGCCTTACACCAGGCCAACCTGGCAATCTCCTATCAAAACAGCAGCCAGGCCGCTCAGAGTGTCGCAGATATACTCTTGCTGGAGAATTCGCTGCAGGTCCTGGAAAGAGTTCTGGAGAAGGGACAGCGGATCGTAAACGGCTTACTGGATATCTTAAAACTCTACCTTACTCAGGTGCTCTACATAGCTTTGCTGATCGCAGGTATTCAAATTATCGGCTTCGGATTTCCCTTCCGAGGCATCCAGCTAACAGTGATCACAACGGTCTCGATCACGATCCCATCTTTAGGTCTGACCCTATTTGCAAATCCTGGAGTGCTTTACGGGAAAAGCCTTAAAAAATCATTATCCCATTTTGTAATCCCGGCGGCAATCACGATCGGCATGGCGGGAATTTTCGCATTTTTCTTTTTCAAGTCAACATACGACGATCCGGAGTATGCTCACCTGGTTGTTACATATCTGCTGGTGTTCATCGGATTATTGGTGGTGCTGTTTCTCAGACCGCCGTTCCGCATCCTCTCAGGGGGCGCCCCGATCAGCAAGGATCGCCGCATATTCTTGATGGTGATCGTCCTGGCGGTGTTGTTCCTGATCACGGTCGCTATTACTGTTGCGATACCCTTCCTTCAAGAGACACTCATGTTGGATTGGCTGGATTCTGCTCAGGATTACCTGATCATCGGGGTGATCATAGTCATATGGGCGACTTCGCTGCTGGTTATCTGGCGTATCTGGCGGCTACCGGGAATTTGGGATCAGAAACCAGCAATACAGACCGTGAACGTTGCGAGTGGAGACTCGGGTGGACAGGATGATCCAATCGAACCAAACGACAGTATCCCATAAAGGAATTCAGTGATGACGGATTTATTCGCCGGGATCGAGGCCGGGGGTACAAAATGGATCTGCATGATCGCTGCGAGCCCGGAGGACATTCGCGCCACTTCTCGCCTACCAACCACCCAACCCGCAGAGACCATTGGGGCAGCTATCGAGTTCATCCAAAGTTATACCCAACTGCACGGAAAACTGAAAGGATTGGGAATCGGGTCATTCGGACCGCTGGACCTGGACAGCGACTCTCCTACCTACGGCTATCTGACCACAACCCCCAAGCCGGGGTGGGCAAACACCGACCTGGTGAGCCCAATCCAGGAGGCTCTCGAGCTGCCCCTTGGAATTGATACCGATGTCAACACGGCAGCTTTGGGAGAATCTCGCTGGGGGGCGGCTCAGGGATTGTCTGATTTCATCTACCTGACGATCGGGACCGGTATCGGTGGCGGTGGAATGGTGAATGCTGGCCTGATCCATGGATTGGTCCATCCCGAGATGGGTCATTTACGCATCCCCCACGATTGGGAGGCTGACCCATTCCCAGGCGTCTGTCCATATCACGGTGACTGCCTGGAAGGATTGGCAACAGGTCCAGCCATTGAAGCCCGTTGGGGGCAAAAGGGGGAGACGCTGCCGCGTGATCATCCAGCCTGGCAATTGGAAGCCCATTACCTGGCGTTGGGGCTGGTGAATCTGATTTGCACGCTATCACCTCAACGGATCATCATAGGTGGCGGGGTGATGGATCAAGATCAGCTTTTCCCTATGATCAGGGTAAAAGTCCAGGAGCTTTTGAGTGATTACATCTCTTCCCGGGAAATCCTGGAGCATATCGACGACTATATCGTCCCCCCGCAGCTGGGATCTCAGGCCGGTGTACTGGGTGCAATCGCCCTGGCCCATCACGCAGCGGAAGACCTTGCTTGATAAGCGTCTGCATGTGTACAGAAATTCTGCTCCAGTAGATTAAAAGGGAA
>JBEQLH010000082.1:0-10943 GCA_040326075.1 Anaerolineales bacterium | reverse complement strand
AATTAGCGTACATTCGCGTAATTAGCGGATAATTTCTTGATCCCGCCATTCCTCCTGACCCCTGACTAAACCCATAGATATTTGTCACAAATCCCATTCTATCGGTGTTTTAATATAAAAGGGGTATCATTACTATATTGTTATGCTCAAAATTAAAGGAGCTCCGAATGCATAAGAACAGAAATATCTGGTTGATTATTGGTGTCGTAGTTTTACTGGCGGCTGTCGTCAGCGGATTCGTGCTGCTGCAGCCCTCAGCCGAAGACATATTAGTTCAAACCCTTGAAACTTCGAAAATGATCGAGAATGCTCACGCAGTTGTCGAGATCAATATCGATACTGTTGAAGAAAAAGCCTCCGCTGTAGTTGAGGTCTGGGGACGCAAGAGTGAAGATGGCCCCGGCGCATTTCGCCTGGAAGTATTGCAATCCAGCAAGGAGAAAGCTGCTGGAGCTGTAGTTGTCAGCGATGGAGATAACCTTTGGGCCTATACTCCCGTGGAGAATAAAGTCTTCGTGGGAACTGCGGAGGAGGCCAGGGAGCTGATCGCAGATAAAGAGCCGCTGAACCACGATTTTGACCAGGCAGATTTCGAACATCCCGAAAATGCACAAGAAGCTGTCCAGCTCTTGCTGGAATACTTCAATGCGGGCAAATCAGGCACAGAGCTGGTCGCTGATCAATCTGCTCATCTGCTCAAGCTGGAACCCATACCGGATCAGATGCCTGCCGAATATATTGCTGTTGGCGGGTACATAAACCTTTGGATTGACGAAGATCGCAGTGTGCCTCTGGCCGTTGAGTATACCGGCGGCAGCTTTGGTGAAATCAGCGCCGCTGTTATCGAGCTGGATATCAATGAAGGTGTGGATGAGGCACTTTTCACCTTCGAAGTTCCAGCTGCTGCCGAAGTAGTTCGCCTGGCTGACTTGGCGCCCCAATCCCTTACCCTTGCAGAAGCAGGCGCGACAGTTGAATTCGAGTTCCTGACCCCTGCAGAGACTCCTCAAGGTGCAGCCCTGGTTGACGTGTTAGCAGTTGGCGGAGGGATCGTCCAGCGCTATGCCCTGCCGGATGGTGGTTCCTTTTCAGTCGCCCAGGGATTATCCGATCAAGCACGCCAGCCCGGTACTGATAAACAAACTGTAGAAGTGCGCGGAGTATCTGGGACGATGTACGCTTCCGAAGATGGGAGCCAGGTGCTGCTCGTCTGGTCTGAAGGCGATCTTTTCTACTCAATCGCTGGTGATCTTACTGCCGATCAGGCGCTGATCATCGCAGAGTCGCTCCAATAAATGACTCCTGCGATCCGCCTGCTTGATATCTGCCGCCAGTACCAGCTTGGCAGCACGGATGTAAACGCGCTGAAGGATATCGACTTAGAAATCGACCAGGGTGACTTTGTTGCCCTGGTCGGTCCATCTGGGTCGGGTAAGTCCACCTTGCTGAATTTACTGGGGGGTTTGGATAAGCCTACCAGTGGTGAGATAAGCGTTCAGGGTATATCCCTGCAGGATGCCGCAGAAAAAGAACTTACCTCCCACCGGCGTCACAACGTGGGTTTTATTTTTCAAACCTTTAATCTGATCCCCACCCTTACTGCGCTGGAAAATGTCGCCTTACCCTTGATGCTCAGCGGTGTGGGTCTGGTCGAACGGGGTGAACGAGCCCGTGAGTTGTTGAGCAGGGTGGGATTGGAGCATCGCCTGGATCACCGACCGACAGAGATGTCGGGTGGAGAACAGCAGCGCGCCGCCATCGCCCGGGCACTGGTCAACAACCCCAAATTGGTCCTGGCTGATGAACCGACTGGCAACCTGGATTCATCCACCGGGGCTGAAGTCATGCGCCTGCTGCGCGAACTGAACGCTGAGCGCGGCGTAACCCTGATCATCGTCACCCACGATCCTGAAGTTGCCAGCTATGCAGACCGGGTTGTTCACCTGCGGGACGGCCAGATTACTGATATTGAAGATAGCGAGAATCCTCGCTCAAAATCTACCCCTGGTGATTTACCGGATTCCCAACCTGTGGCTGAATTAAAAGGGGGACTTTCTCTGAGAGATTTAATTCGAACCGCTATTGACAATCTAAAACGTCGCCCGGTGCGGAATTTTCTAACCTCGGCCGGCGTACTGATCGGGATTGTCACCCTGGTGGCGATGGTCTCCTTTGGAGTCGGTGTTCAGAATGAGGTCAATCGCAACTTTCAAGCCCTGGGTTTGGAAAACGTGTTCATTTTTCCATCATTCCCTGAGGATGAGGATGCTTTCGATCCTTTTGGCATCACCCAACCAGATCAACCCTTAACACCTGACACAGCGGCTCAATTCAGCGCCATGCCCGAAGTCCAATCCGTCACCCCCTCGCTCAATTTGCCCTCCAATATTGAGATCAGCTTAACTTATGAAACGCAGTCAGTTCCGGTGCGCTTATCCGGAGGCTTTGGGAATGAGGGTCCCGGACCAGGTGGTCCACCAGACTTTCTGACTCCCCCGGAGATGTTGGCGGGCATTCCCTTGGGCGAGGGAGAAACTGAAGGACTGGTGCTGCTCGAAGGGCTGGCCGATCAACTTATCGAGTCATCCGGAGGCGGTTATCAAGACCTGGTCGATCAACCTGTCAACCTGATTGTTCGCCTTCCGCGCGGTGAGACCAAAGAATTCACCACTGTAATCTCCGGTGTTCGTGAAGGTGGAGGTTCACAAACAATAGACCTCGGCCTTACTGAACGGACTGCGATCAAAGCCTGGTGGTATGGCAGACCAGACACCCTGGCTACGGATGGCTACGACATGTTAATCGTGCGCGCCAGCGATGATAATGCTGTCCCAATGATCCTTGAAACTGCCGAAGCGATGAACCTCGAAGCGCAGTCATTGGGCACGATCCTCGAACTTGCCAATCGTGTCCTGGCCATCCTGCAGGCGCTGCTGGGTTCGGTGGGTGCGCTGGCGCTCCTGGTCGCCACTCTCGGGGTTGCCAACACGATGATGATGGCTATTTATGAACGCACCCGGGAGATTGGAATCCTCAAAGCAGTCGGCGCCACGAACCGCGAAGTCCGGCGCATGTTCACTGCCGACGCGGTGCTGCTTGGCTTGATTGGTGGCGTGGTGGGGGTCATTCTGGGCACACTGTTAGGTCGCCTGGTGGATTGGGCGGGCCACCAGTACCTGGCTTCCGAAGGGGTCACCGGAATTGGTCAAATGTCGATCGTTCCCCCCTGGTTGGCGATCGGTGCCCTCATTTTTGCTGGCTTTATCGGTGTTTTGGGAGGTATTTATCCAGCTACCCGGGCTGCCCGCCTTGATCCGGTCGAGGCGTTGCGACATGAATAATTGGAATTTTTATCGTCATCCTGGGATGGCATTCGCTCAAAGCCGGTGTGAAAACTCGCCAGAAAACGAAACCGATTGACCAGATCACTGCCCCTAAAATTAGCCAACTCGCATTTCCAGCGCGCGCGGCTTTAAATTAAATTTATTGATTTTCGTCAAGCCTCGCTCTTGGGATTGGTGATGTCCCTGGGTGATTGCGCTTGCTCTCTCTGGGGATCGCTGACGCGGGGAACGTTGCGGAATCCGGCTTTGCGGTGCGAGAGATCGCAGAATGGTTGGTTCTGGCTGTGTCCGCACCGGCAGAGCGCCATCCGGGTACCCGTATCGAATAGATTGCCATTAGAATCACGGATCTCAACTTCGCCTTTGACGAATAGCGGCCCATTCGGCCGGGGAATGATAGTGGTCTTCGATGGAGGCTGCTCACCCGGTGCACCGTCGAGTCGTTCGTAAGCAAGCGCACCAGTAGGACACTGCTCAACTGCAAGTGCGATCTCATCGGCTTCAGCCGCGTTGATGGCTATCCAAGGTCGCCGTTGAACATCAAACACCTCTGGGAGTGCCTTCAGACAGATCGCTGTGTGGATGCAACGAGCAGAGTTCCAATAAACCCGGATCTGGGTTGATTCGTATGTACGTTTTGTCATGACCAATATCCTTTGTTAATTCAATGAAGTGGAGAGTTGCATCATCAGGATGCTATCGGCGCATATCGCAAAGACCACCAGGGATTGAGCGACGAAATCCTGTTTGAGAGCAGCCTGGCTAAGCCCTTCATTCATGAGCGGTTCCCGCACAAATCATCCTCACCGCGCTCCGTTTAATAATAACAGGGGATTGATCCCCGCCATCTTGTTAGTCATGGATGATTAATCCATCATAGCAAGATATCCATGTGACCATTTTTTCACGAGATCGAATTGCTGTATGATGATCACTCCTGCAACACTGATTGGGCTAGAAAAAGCCCTCATTCATATGCAAGTACTTCATTGATCGTCAACCGGGCCGCATTTCGCGCCGGCATAATACTGGCAATAATTGAGAGAACGATCACAACAGCCAGCCAGATAACAACCCCCAGTGGTGTATAAATCAATCTAAAAGTCGCACCCGCCATGGCTTCACCGATAATATTAAGCAGCGCAGAACTGATCGGGTAAGAAAGCCCAATCGCCAATATCCAGGTGATCAGGGCGATAATCAGCCCTTCAATGATCACGGATTGCATGACGACAAAATCAACCGCACCAATGGTTCGCATCACCCCGATTTCCCTGGTTCTCTCTAAAACATTAATGCTCATTGTACCCATCAGACCGATGCTGCCTACGAAGGCTGTCAGCAGCGCCATAATCAACAAAAAGATCACCAGAATATTGACCCCTGTTCCAGCATTCTCACGCATGGTGCTCCCATCAAGTATGCTCCCCACAGCATAGCCACGATTCTCTAAATGCTGATCTATGCGTTGAATAATAGTTTGTAAAGAAACGCCTTCCGAATAGTCAATTATGATGCGATATGATCTTGCCTGGTTTGGCAAATTCACCTCACTCGCCACGTAATCAAAATTAGCATAAGCCATCGGGTCCCCAAGCATATCCACGAAACGGTATATCCCCACTATTTCCAATACATCCTCCTGATTCCCACCGATTTCAACGATTAAGGTATCACCAGGTTGAAGGTCTGGATAGAAATTATAGATAGTATCAGATACCACCATAGCTTTTTTCTCACCGGGTATGAGCCAGCGACCGGCTACAATGTCTGGATCAAGCAGCTCCGTGTCCGCGGGTGGGGCAATGATCGTGAGGTTTGTCACCAGATCACCTTTCTCGTCCTGAATCTCTCCGCGTGCACCACCCCATCCTTCCACGCCTGCGACACCTGGTACTACCAGCAGATCACGTTCAACCTTACTCAAGTTATAAGGTTGGCTGAAGTTGACAGTGACATCTCCCAGGAAATGCTGCATTAATTGATCCATCACATTGTCCATGGAGGCACGCACATTAAAAACCGCAATAAACACTGCTCCACCTATTGTGAGTGTAAATATGGTCAAAACCAGACGGCCTTTCTTTCGAAAGGTATTGCGGAAGGACAAAAGGATCGGGCGTGATACCCATCCCACCCAACGACCACTGCGGTTGAGAAAGCTTCGACTGGCAGTTTGGAAACCCGGTCGGTAGTTGCTGACCGCCCGGCGAACACTTGTTTTTGCGCCTTTGTTGACTGGGAAAAAACCAGCTCCCAGCGGGATCAAAAACGCTATCACCACCTGCACAATAATCGCTATTGGAACGATCCGAAATCCTTGTAATCCAGCGCCCATCATGTCAGTGACAAAACCAGCTAATGCATTGCCTGCAATTGTTCCAAGCGGGACAGCCAAAACCAGTGCGATCACCCCGTAGACCACGATCAGGCTTAAATACATGCCCAGAATTTGGATGCTGCGAGCGCCAACCAGCTTCATCACACCGATCTGGCGCAGCTGCTGGGTCAATAGGGCATTGAGCGTGTTGATGATCAGCGAAGCGCTCAAGATCGTGATCAAAATACCCAACGCACCCAACACTCCCATCATCGCCAAAAGGATGTCCGTCATCGGATGTTCGTTGGAGAGGTTTTCTTCCTTCCCGTAGACCACTCTTTGATGGCTCTCCATTTTATCTTCTACATCGGCTGCAATCGCGGCAATGAATTCTTCGCTGCTGCCATCACCATCGACAGTTATGAAGAGACGATTGAAATAATTTCCCAACCCCAAAGATCTCAACGTGTCTTGCATAGCAAAGACGTTGATCGAAATATCTGCATCATATCTGGAGGTAGTCTCATCACTTACCAATCCCACAACGGCAAGGAAATGAGTCGATCCATCCGGGAGTTCTACTTCAATCTCATCACCCACCTGAAAACCAGTATCATTCATGATATCCTGGCTGACAATAATTTCGTCTCTGCCGGGAAATTTGGTGCCATCAATTGCACCCAGCTGGTTGATAACCAGTCTATCGAAATCTTTAATGCCAACCAGCGTAAGGCCTTGCCAGTTCTCAGTCCCTTTTCTCGCCCGGACCTGAATCATCTGGCGACCTTCAACGTCATCTACACCAGGCACCTTTTCGATCACGCGCACCAAATCTTCGTAAAAAGGACCTGTCCAGATTTCAATATTTACTGGATTCGCAGCTGCATAACTTGTGTTGATATCCTCACTCAGGACCACAAATGCAGTGATGATCATGCCGACTGCAAATACCCCAACTGCAATCGAAGCGACAACCAATGCTGTGCGAGTCTTGTCATCCCACAGGTCAGAGAATACTTTGCTCCAGCGTGGTTTTAGAAGATTTGGTTTGACGTCGCCACTCATCGATCGGTTTTCCTTCTACTTATATTTTCTGCCAGCCGGGTAGCAGCAATAACCTGAATTATATTGCGAGTCAAGGAGAAATCATCGATCAATTTGAAAAACGTATCCCTGGGCAGGAACTACCTTGGTAACGCGACGTGCGGCCTTTAACTGGCGATTGAATGATCAATCGTGGTGAGTTCCACCGCCCCAAAAAACTGGCCTGAACCTTATCAGGCCAAACTCATAGTGTTCGATAAGGAGATGAGCAACAGCGTTTCTATTACTCGTATGCCAGTACTTCATTGATCGTTAAGCGGGCGGCATTACGTGCGGGCATAACGCTGGCAATTATGGAGAGAACGATCACTACCGCTAACCATAAAACGACACCGAGGGGTGTAAAAATCAACGCGAATGTTGAGCCCGCCATGGCCTGGCCAATGATGTTGAGCAATGCATAACTGATCGGGTATGACAGACCAATCGCAATGACCCAGGTGATCAGGCCGATAACCAGCCCTTCGATGACAACAGATTGCATGACGACAAAATCAACCGCACCGATGGTGCGCATCACCCCGATTTCCCGGGTTCTTTCCAGTACATTAATGCTCATCGTGCCCATCAGGCCGATGCTGCCCACAAAAGCGGTTAAAATCGCCATGATCAACAGAAAGATAATCAGTGTATTTACCGCAGTTCCAGCACTCTCCCGCATGGTATCCCCGCCTTGAATGCTTTGCACCGCATATCCCTTATCCTCGAGTTGGCGGTCAATGCGTTGAATTAACGTTTGTAAAGAAGCACCTTCAGTGTGGTCTGTGATGATGCGAAATGAGTTTGCCTGGTTGGGCAAATTCACTTTATTGGACACAAAATCAAAGTTGGCATAAGCCATAGGGTCACCAAGCATATCTACAAAGCGGTAAATCCCCACCACTTCCCATTCTTCTTCCCGATTTCCTGGAATTTCAACGTTTAATGTGTCACCAGGCTCTAGGTCCGGATATTCGTTATAGATGGTATCGGAAATCACCATGACTTTCTTCTCCCCGGGCATGAGCCAGCGGCCAGCCACTATATCGGGATCGAGCAGCTGTGTATCCGCGGGTGGGGCGACGATTGTGAGGCTGGCCACCACATCACCCACTTCGTCTAGGATTTCACCGCTGGCACCCCCCCAACCTTCCACCCCGGCAACACCCGGTACAGCCAGAAGATCACGATCTACCTTGCTCGTGTTGTAGGGACGATTGAAGTTTATCGTTACATCACCCATGAAGTGCTGCATTAACTGCTCCATGACATTGTCCATAGAAGCACGCACATTGAATACCCCAATGAAGACTGCTCCGGCAATGGTGAGTGTGAAGATTGTCAATATCAGTCGACCTTTCTTGCGGAAGGTATTGCGGAAAGACAGCAAGATTGGGCGAGAAATCCAACGCACCCACTGACCGCTGCGATTGAGAATACCTTGGCTGGCAGATTGACCTCCGAGCCGGTAGTCGCTGATCGCCCGTCGGACATTGGTTTTGGCACCGCTATTCACTGGAAAAAAACCAGCGCCCAGCGGGATCAAAAATGCGATCAGAACCTGTACGATGATGGCCGCGGGGATAACACGGAAACCCTGGATTTCGGCTCCCATTAAATCGGTCATAAAACTTGCCAGTGCATAACCCGCCAGGCTTCCAAACGGCACGGCCAAGAGCAGTGCGATCAAGCCATAAAACACAATCAAGGCTAAATACATCCCGAGAATTTGGAAGCTGCGCGCGCCAACTAATTTCATGACCCCGATCTGGCGCAGCTGTTGGGTCATCAGGGCGTTGAGGGTATTGATAATCAACGAAGCGCTTAAGATCGTAATCAGAACACCCAGTGCGCCCAACACGCCCATAATTGCCAATATCGAGTCCGACATCGGGTGTTCATTGGAGAGATTTTCTTCCGTCCGGTAAACGCTGCGTTGGTGGCTCTCCACTTTGCCTTCAACATCCTTGGAAACCGCAGCAATGAAATCTAGATCACTACCATCGCCCTCAACAGTAACTAAGAGACGGTTGAAGTATGCGCCTAAGCCAAAGGATTTCACCGTGTCAAGTGTAACCAGCGCGGAACTGGTAGCATTTGCGTCTGGCCGGGCAGATGTCTGATCGCTGACCAGCCCAACAACTGTAAGATTAGGGGTCGAACCATCCGGGAGTTCGATTTCAATCACATCACCCACCTGAAAGCCAGTGCTGTTCATTAAATCCTGACTGAGGATGACTTCTGCTTTCTTAGGCGATTGGGAACCTTCCCAAGTACCAAGCTGATTAATGCTCATGTTATCGATATCTGCAACGCCAATCAGCTTCAAACCCTGCCAATTCTCATCCCCTCTTCTCGCCCGGATGGAAGCAACATGGCGGCCTTCAACATCATCTACACCAGGCACCTTTTCGATCACACGGATGAAATCTTCGTAGAAAGGGTCTGTCCAGATTTCAATATTTGCCGGGATAGCAGCCGCATAACTTGAGTTGATATCCTTACTCAGAATCGCGTAGGCTGTGATAATCATGCCAACGGCGAACACCCCAACCGCAATCGAAGCGACAACCAATGCTGTGCGAGTCTTGTCATCCCACAGGTCAGAGAATACTTTGCTCCAGCGTGGTTTTAGAAGATTTGGTTTGACATCGCCACTCATCGATCGGTTTTCCTTCTACTAATATTTTCTGCCTGACGGGTTGCGGCAACCTCCTGGATGGTATTACGGGTTAAAAGGGAACCTTCGATCAAATTGAAAAAAATATCTCTGGGTAGGAGGGCTACCTCAACACCACGCCGCGCGGCCCGCACACTGGCAATTGAATGACCACCCTGGGTAAGTTCCACCTCCCCAAAAAACTGGCCCGGACCTAAACAGGCCAACCTCATTTCGTTCGATTGCTCATTGTTGACAACTATATCCACCTCACCAGTTACAATCATATAAAAATAATCGACCGAATCGTCCTGGCGGAGGATGGTTGTCCTGGGTGCGAATTGCTGCTTTTTTGCCTGATGTGTGGCAGCTAACATTTCTGGGTGGGATAAGTATGGCAAGGCCATTGCCACTGTTTGGTCGATGATCTCGCCATCCGAGAGAATGATGGTTTGATCGGTCCTTCGGGTGATCGAGGGGTCATGGGTGACGATCAGGATCGTCTTCCCCTGAGCAGCCAGCTGTTCAAACAGATAGAGAATATTTTCTGCGGAACGAGAATCCAGGTTGCCGGTTGGTTCGTCAGCCAGAATGATTTCCGGATCGGTTGCCAAAGCTCGGGCAATAGCCGCGCTCTGCTGCTGTCCGCTGGAGACGGATGCAGGTAGTTTGTGGGCCTGATCTTCCAGACCGACCATCTTGAGCAATTCCATTGCCCGCTCAGGGCGCTCGTTGAAGGGGTAGACCTTGCAGTAATCCATGGGCAGCATCGTATTTTCAAGCAAGGTTAAAGTGGGCAGAAGCTGGAAAAATTGGAAGACAACTCCCATATGCTTACCCCGCCATAAGGCTCTGTCGCTCTTGCTCATTTCGTAAATGTGTTGGTTGCCGACGATCACTTCCCCGGCAGTGGGATGGTCGATCCCTGTAATCATGTTCAGCAATGTAGATTTCCCACAGCCTGATTTCCCCACGATGGAAATAAACTGGCCGTAGTTCAACTGCATGTTGACGGATTTCAAAGCCACAAATTCGCCTGCGGCGTTTACATACACCTTGTCAACGTTACGTAACACGATCGCCGGGTGATCCTGCTGCGTATTTTTTTGCTCAGTAACTGTTTCATCACAGGGTACCCCTGCATCTGGG
The DNA here is from genome assembly GCA_040326075.1 of Anaerolineales bacterium. GTDB lineage: Bacteria > Chloroflexota > Anaerolineae > Anaerolineales > UBA4823 > PFL25. The sequence goes on along the minus strand of JBEQLH010000082.1, from coordinate 388 downwards.
GATGCCTGGGATTCTCCACCTAAAACCTGGGCTTGGGGTGATTCTATTTGTTCATCTTCTTGTAGAACCGCAGACTGGCTATCTTTTCCAGATCCGTTGTTTGGAGGGCTGCCAAGCACACCATCCACAATGTGCAGCCGGCGAGAGAAGCGAGAGGCCAAACTCTCGTCGTGGGTCACCATAACGATGGTTTTACCCTGGTCAACCAGCTGCTCGAATATCTGAAAAATAGTTTCAGCGGTGACGCTATCCAGATTACCGGTGGGTTCATCGGCGATGATCAATGCTGGATCATTCACCATAGCCCTGGCGATGGCAACTCGCTGTTTCTGGCCCCCGGAGATGTGGGCGGGAATTTTGTAAGCGTGCTCAACGATATCGACCAGCT
>JBEQLH010000081.1:0-10954 GCA_040326075.1 Anaerolineales bacterium | reverse complement strand
ATTTTTAAAGTTCGCAATGTGCCAGTTGGAATGTAGGGTAAGTTTGCACAGATAAGGTCAAATTGGCAATCAACCGGTGGAAAGAGATCGGCTTGCAGACAGTGAACCCGATCACTAACCTGGTGTTGAATGGTGTTTGAGCGTGCCACACTCAACGCCTGAGCAGAAATATCAGTGGCGATGATTGATAAATCTCGGACATGCTTCGCAAGAGCTACGGCAATGCAGCCCGAGCCAGTACCCAAATCAGCTCCCAGGCGGCGGTTAGATTTATTGGATAGCCAGGTAAGTGCCTGCTCAACAAGTAATTCTGTCTCTGGTCTGGGGATCAGCGCGTCAGGCGTAACAATGAACTCCAGACCGTAGAATTCCCAGCGACCCAACACGTAGGGTAATGGAATGCCTTCTACGAGCAGGGTAATATCCTTCTGGAAAGTAAAGAGTGCCTGGGATGATAGGTAATCTTCCGGATGGGTCAGCAGCCAGGAGCGTGGTTTCCCCAGGATGTGAGCCAAGAGGGTTTGAACATCCAAGGCAGGTGTTTCACTTACCTGTGCCAGTGTCTCAGTGCTTTCCTGAAGGATTTGAGTTATGGTAGTCAAACCTCAAATCCCACAGCTGCCAGGCGATTGGCTTCCTCGCGGGTAGCCAGCTCATCGATGAAGAGATCTATATCGCCATCCATGACAGCTGGAAGATTGTACGAAGACAGATTGATCCGGTGGTCAGTTACCCGAGATTGGGGGTAATTGTAGGTTCGGATTTTCTCAGAGCGCTCACCTGTGCCAACCTGGGAACGTCGATCCTGGTCGATCTCAGCCCTGCGTTTTTCTTCCTCGATCTCGTAAAGGCGGGCGCGCAAGATACTCATCGCACGAGTCTTATTCTGGAGTTGAGAACGTTCATCCTGACATTGCACAACGATCCCGGCTGGGAAATGGGTGATGCGTATCGCAGTGGCATTTTTCTGAACGCTCTGACCACCTGCCCCGGCAGATTTGTAAACGTCAATACGGATATCACCTTCTGGGATAGCGATTTCGACATCATCAACTTCTGCCAGTACTGCCACTGTAGCGGCAGAGGTGTGAATCCGACCCTGTGATTCAGTGATTGGTACACGTTGTACCCGATGGACGCCAGATTCGTATTTAAGCCGTGAATAAGCTCCCCGACCTTTGATCAGGAAGGCAACCTCTTTGAATCCACCGATACCGATTTCGTTGGCGGACAGGATTTCTATTTTCCAGCGTTGAATTTCTGCGAATCGGCTGTACATCCGGAATAGATCTGCAGCAAATAATGCAGCTTCGTCACCGCCAGTGCCAGCTCGAACCTCCATGATCACATTGCGTTTGTCCCGTGCATCTTGGGGCAGGAGCATGCTTTTGATCTCGAGTTCAAGTCCCTCGATTTCAGGCTCAAGCTGCTCTATTTCTGCTGCGGCGAGCTCACGCAATTCGTCATCATCCGTATTTTCAAGGGAGCGGGCATCTTCCATTTGCTTGATAGCCTGGCGATACTGGCGAGATTTAGTGACTAATGGTTCAAGTTCTGCCCGTTCGATACCAAGTTCTGCCGCCCGGTGGTAATCATCACCGACTTCCATCAGGAGCTGGTTCAATTCTTCGTAACGTTCTTCAATACCTGTGATTTTATCTAGCATATCTAATATTCTTGTATTATTGAAATAGAGAGTAGATTCGTCTAAATTCTCGCCGGAATTATACCACTGGAACTTTTTCTCAATGGTGATCGTCTTTTTTACATATCTATCATTAATCGAGGAAAGCGTTAACTTGAAAGGGGCTGCACCATGAAGATTAGATTGTTTTTCGCCATTCTGATAATTATGGGGGTTTCAATGTTTGTTTATACTCCAGGCAAAGCGGATGGAATCATTATTCCATTTCCGCCAATCTGCGATCCATGTCCAATTCCATCACCGATGTCCCAACTGGTAATCCGTTATCATCATGTCACAGTTAATATTGAGGACCAGGTTGCGACCACCCACGTTGATCAGGTTTTTTACAATCCCAATGATTGGGCTGTCGAAGGTGAATATGTCTTCCCGATCCCGGTTGATGCAGCAGCAAGTGATTTCATCTTATGGATAGATGGAGATCCTATCCAAGGGGAGATCCTTGATGCCGATCAAGCCCGGCGAAAATATGAGGAGATTGTATCCACCCTGCGTGATCCTGCTTTACTCGAATATGCCGATATGGGAGCATTAAGGGCACGCGTCTTCCCAATTCCACCACAGGGTGAAAGAAGGATTGAACTCGAATACAGTCAGGCGCTCACTACTGAAAATGGTCTAGTTCGATATCTGTACCCGTTGGGTACAGAAAAATTCTCAATAGAACCCTTGGAAGATGTCAGCGTCACTGTCAAAGTTTCCTCGAGCCAACCAATTAGAGCAGTATATTCTCCAAGCCACCCGATCTCCATCAACCGGGAAGATGATTATCATGTTCTTGCAGGATATGAAGAGCAGGATGTACTGCCAGACAAAGATTTTTCTCTCTTTTATTCAATTGGCGAGGCCGAGGCTTTTCATCTTCTGACTTACCGTGACCATTCTGACCTGGACGATCCAGATGGTTTCTTCTTGCTGCTGCTTGCCCCCAGCGTTCAGCAGAATCTACGAGCAGTGCCTAAGGACGTATTACTGGTCTTAGACCGTTCAGGAAGTATGGATGGAGAAAAATTTATTCAAGCTCAAGACGCAGTCCGTTTTATCTTGGAAAAGTTAAACCCAGAGGATCGATTCAATTTGATCACGTTTAGCACCGGGGTGGAGGTGTATTCGAGCAGATTGCAACCAGCTTCTGAGGCAAAAGATGCACTACCCTGGGTCAATCGTTTGCGAGCCGAAGGAAGTACAGACATCAATCGCGCGCTACTTGAAGCAGCTTTTATGGTTGATCAAGAAAGACCAACATATTTGATCTTTCTCACCGATGGATTACCTACGGTTGGTGAGGTAGACAATCAGCGAATCATTGACAACTTAGAAGGATCTGCACCCAGGAATCTGAGTTTGTTTGCCTTTGGAGTTGGTTATGATGTGGATACATATCTTCTTGATTCTCTGGCTCAAGCTCACCATGGAAACAGTACATATGTGGTTCCGGGAGAGCATTTGGACGAAATCCTTTCTGCATTTTACAGCAAGATAAGTGCACCGGTGTTAACTGACTTGAGCCTGGGTTTCGGAGATTTGATCACATACGACATTTATCCCCACCCATTACCCGATTTATTCATCGGTTCTCAAATTGCCATCGTGGGTCGATATCGAGATGGTGGAACTACAGACGTCACGCTAAATGGCTCAGTCAACAACCATCAACAAACCTATTCTTATCGTGACCAAATATTTGATATTGAAAGTTTTAATCGGGGAGGGACTATAGCATCATTACCTCGTTTATGGGCGACGCGAAAAATTGGTTATCTACTCAATCAAGTTCGATTAACTGGACCTGAAAAAGAAGTCATCAATGAGATCGTGCGGCTTAGTATTCGTTATGGGATTGTCACACCCTATACTTCTTACCTGGTGACTGAACCGCTACCGCTTGGCGCCGCTGAGCAGGAGCGAATCGCGGCTGAAGAATTCAAACAATTTAGCGAAGAAGCCGAATTACCGTCCTTCGGAAGACAGGCAGTTGAGCAGGCAGAAGGGCAAAATTCATTGGCAAATTCAGACACGGTTGTATCCGGACCTGTCGAAGCGATAGGAAAAGTCCGCGTGATAGGTTCACATACTTATGTTTATTTCAATGGGCAATGGACCGATACAATGTTTGACCCAGAGCAGATGGAGACGGTGAAAATTGCTTTCTTATCAGATGATTACTTCACTTTGGCAAAAACTCGTTCAGAATTAGCAGATGCATTTGCTTTGGGAATGAAAGTAATCGTCGTCTCCGGAGATGTGGCTTATGAGGTGGTGGATGAAGATACGCCAGTAGATCCAATAACAATAACACCAATTACTCCGACCACTGAATTCGATCAACCGGTACCAACAGTTGATGTCCCCACTCCAGATCAACCCGCCTCCACACAGCCACCCAATTCCACGGGTCCAGCACTACCATGTTGGAGCGGATTAATTGTTGCCATGCTGCCCTTATTCACTTTAGGATTAGTGAAACACAATTCAAAGGATGACCGAGAATAATGACTGGATCAAAAGACCGCCTGTCTAGAATTATCGACAGGCGGTCGATTTGATGATCTATATTAATTGATGAGATCACTCACCCAAATACGTAAATCGATTGTTGGTACCATAAGGAGCATCATCGATATGTACTTTCTCCATACCACGTTCCCCCTTGTTCGGGGCTTCTCGATCACATCGAGTAAAGGTCAAGTGCATATATGTTTCGATATTAATATTTCCTGAATCAGTCAATCCACAAGACCAGGTAGTTTGACTATAGATTAATCGCTCTACGGTGAAAACCTTGGTTGTGTTTGGAGCTACAGTTAAGTAGTAAAAAGTATCACCACTGGTCAGGCTCATGGAAGCAGGTTGGTCGGTCTTATTTTTTACCTCAAATCTAACAAGTTCAGTCTTTGCAACTGCGATTATAGTGGCAATCGATAGGGCGACTATTAAAACAAATACAGCTATGGCTATCAGTTTCTTGTTCATTTGGCATTCTCCTTGCATTAACTACATTGATACGGATTTATAAAGTCCAATATGAATGAACACGGATGAGATCTTATCTTTATTTTATCACCTCCCACATTCAACTCTACCAGTTTCCTGGTTAAAAGGTTTATCCAAAGATTTACCTATATATCTATAATCGTATCTATTATAGCCGATTGAAAATTGTATGTCAAATAGCCCTTAAGTAATAATCGAAGAGGAGCGATACTATACGAATTTGTAATGTTCTGATCTGAAAAATGTTGGTCAATTCAGGCTTGCAGTCTGATAATTAGCATGCTATAATGCCTAAGTACCTCCCCCTCACTGAGAGTGAATTTATTAGACCGCTTGTTTTAGCTCCTTACCCCCCAACCGCGCGTATTGATTGATTTGATTAGGAATAATTAACTTTGTAATTTACAATGGCGATAAGCGTCGTCACTGAACTTCGTCAGTTTTGGGCCTTATTATCATCCAAAATTCGATCCATCCAAATTAGGTAGGCAAGATATGAAAGTAGTAGAACTGGAAAAAACACCATTAAATTCATTACGTCAAATCGCGAAAGATCTAGACGTGAAGGGTTTTAATCGATTGAAGAAAGAAGATCTTATTTTAAAGATCCAACAAGCTGAAGCTGAGCGTGAAGGACTTGAGCTTCGTGGCGGCATCCTTGAGATAATGAGTGAGGGTATTGGTTTCTTGCGCTCAGGGCATTACCAACCTGGACCATATGATGTGTACGTTTCACAATCACAAATCCGGCGCTACGGACTCAGAAATGGTGATTTGGTCATTGGTCATGTTCGTCCCCCACGTGAGTCTGAAAGACATTATGGGTTGTTAAAAGTTGAGACCGTCAATAGTCTTGATCCGGATTTAGCGAAACGAAGGCCGGTATTTGAATCTCTAATCCCCATCTTTCCTGATGTAAGATTTGATTTAGAAACTGATCGCATGACATTAGCATGCCGGCTGATCAACCTGGTCACACCTGTAGGCCGCGGTCAGCGTGGATTGATAGTTTCGCCGCCAAAAGCTGGTAAAACCACAATCCTGAAACAAATAGCCAATGCAATTTCGACAAAAAACCCCGAGATTAATTTGATGGTAGCATTGATCGGTGAACGTCCGGAGGAAGTCACGGATATGGACCGGTCCGTTGATGCTGAGGTGATTTCTTCCACCTTTGATGAACCCGTTACATCTCATGTTCGAGTTGCTGAAATGGTTCTCGAGCGTGCCAAACGTCTGGTTGAAGTTGGGAAGGATGTTGTCATCCTGATGGATTCGATTACCCGTCTAGCTCGGGCATACAACCTGGTGGTCACACCATCCGGACGCACCCTCTCAGGTGGAATTGATCCATCTGCTTTATATCCACCTAAACGTTTTTTTGGTGCTGCCAGAAATATTGAGGATGGGGGCTCTCTTACTATTTTAGCCACTTGTATCGTTGATACTGGTTCACGCATGGACGATGTGGTCTACGAGGAGTTCAAGGGAACTGGTAACATGGAATTGCATCTCTCCAGGAAGCTTCAAGAGCGGAGGATTTTCCCGGCTATCGATATTGAGCGATCGTCAACCAGAAGAGAGGAATTGCTACTTGGACCGGACATCACGCCGCGCGTTTGGCTCATGCGGCGTATGGTCGACCAGATGGTCACCGCTCCACCACATGGTGCAGGTTTAGATTCAGCAACCGCAACTGAATCAATTTTACAACGATTGGCCAAAACAGCAGATAATATGGAGTTCCTAGAGACACTGCACGAGACGAATTTGTGAGCGAGTCGCACGAAGCTGCACATCCCTCTGACAACCGCTGGTTGTATTGGGGGGCTTGGGCAGTTGCTATTGCATTAGTTGCATTAGCTGTCTACCTTGGATGGCGAGTAACTTCTGTTCAGGCAGGCGAACCTGAACAAACAACACCCCCGGTCGCATCAGTTTTAGAAGAAGATTCAAGGGTGGATTTTCAACTGCCGCAATTATCACAACCAGTTGATGAGGCAGCAATTTCCAGGGTTACAAACTTACATACAGTTATTCCGGATCGACCCCGCCAGGAAGCTCTTGACTATACGGTTGAGACTGGAGATTCGGTATTTGGCATTGCTAATACATTCGGGCTGCAGCCTGAATCGGTATTATGGGCGAATTATGTTTTGCTGAACGATAATCCAGACCAGCTTTCTCCTGGGATGGGTCTGAAGATACCCCCGGTAGATGGGGTATTGTATGAGTGGCAGGAGGGGGATACTTTTCAAGGCATAGCAGATCGGTTTGAGGCAAAAATTGAAGATATTATTGGATGGTCAGGTAATAAATTTGATCTCACCAATCCAATTGTTGACATGGGGACATTTCTGATGCTCCCCGGAGGTCACCGGGAGTTCAAGCAGTGGATCGTGCCGACAATTCCCCGTGGTCGGGCTGGTGTATCGAGCTCATTGTATGGTGGTGGTACCTGTTCAGGAGGTTATGAGGGCGCCTATGGTTCGGGTGGATTCATCTGGCCAGCTGATAATCATTCTCTCTCAGGAAACGATTACTGGTCAGGACACCTGGCGATAGATATCGCAGCTGGAACTGGTGCCAGAGTCTATGCTGCGGATAGTGGTGTGGTAGTGTTTGCCGGATCTGCCTTTGGGGGTTATGGAAATATGGTTGTGATCGATCATGGTAATGGCTACCAAACTTTGTACGCCCACATGAGTTCAGTCGGAGTGCGTTGTGGCCAAAGCGTCCTACAAGGGAATAGTATTGGTTCTGCTGGAAATTCGGGGAATTCCACAGGTCCCCACCTTCACTTTGAGATTCGCTATCTGGGTGGATTTATCAACCCCTATTTTGTCTTACCCGCTCCTTAATTCCTATGAGGCATAATTATTATGAATGGAAAAACCGATCTTAATATCGAAACGATTGTCGAAACTGACAATTACACAATCTGGAGAGCAGACGAACCCGATGATGAATCGACTTATCATCTGGAACTCAATAATGTCACAGTCCATTTTTTTAAAGAAGAGTGGGAAGAGTTTATTGAGCTGGTGAATCGCTTAGTGCGATAAGATTATTGGGTAACTGAATCGACGTAGGCGATAACACCCTGGCACGGTTGGGTTAAATGGGACGATACATGGTCCCAATCCATCGGCTCTCTTAAGCCCCAAGTCCTAAAAACCGCGAAAGCCAGACAACCTGCTCCGCCATTATAATTAGCTAATGTGAAACGCCATAAATCCTCGTATCTGCTTACAGATCCGGGGATTTTATTCGTCGCATTGTAAATCGTTTGTCCGACCTGGTCACAGTTCGCCAGGATTCCCTGCGCAAAGAGCATAACAGACATATCTGTGTGAAGTAAATCCACACCAGATGGACATTCCGGGCAATCTGAATTCGCTGCAGTAGCTAAGGAGCCTCGCAAAATCGCACGTTCTTCTTCATCGAGACGTAGATAACCCTTGGAGCACTCAATTTCGGAAAGAATTAACGGACAGTAGCTATCATAGAAAGGTTCATTCCAAAGAAGGATGGTATCTGCACCCTGATCGGTAATCTGACCTAAACCATATTCTTGGGGGACACGAAATACGCCCGGCCAAAACTGGCTTTCCTGGGCGAAGAGGTTCTTCATCAATTGAGCTGGTAAATTGGTCTCTTTTGCAACATCCAAAATCCTGTTATCGAATTGATTCTGCCAGAGATCAACCAATGGACGGGCCTTGTCCAGTCCACAGGCATCAGCGTAGCCATTGACCAGGAGACCGTTGCTGCTGCATTCTGAAGCGTCAACCAATCCCTGGAAAATCAATCTACCTGCGAGATATTGGTAAGGTTCGACTGAAGCAAGGAGAACTCTCTGGGAGGGTGTCGATAACCAGGAGGGAGATATCCCTGGAGGTGGAAATGATTGCCAAATCAGGGAACAGCTCTCAACTGGTCCACCAAGCCATTGGGAACTTAAAACATCAACATACCAACCATTTGATGTAGGTGCTGTCGGTACACCACTTTCAAGTACTCGCACCAGGGCTGTGAAGTGCTCACTCGAATCACCAAAGGAAGAATCGGCCCAGAATTCAACCTCAGTCCCATTCAAGGATGTTGACCTGGTTGGAACCACACATTCATCCCCTTTGCAGGTTACTTTCACTCCTTCAACTACAACATATATAAATTCTATCTCTTGGTCGGGAAGCGGCTCTTCGGCGGTGAAGACGAGATTTGGACGTTGGGTGCAAAAATTTTCTGGTGTGCGCAGGGAACAGCCCGAAATGTCAACCCAAACACTTGGGGGAGGCAGCTCAACTTCAGTGGTGGTTGTTCCGGGCTGATAACCAGCAAAATGAGCATATAACCCAGTACAATAAGTTGTAGGCTCACCAGCTGCCGCAGCTTCACAAGGTGGGGTTTTCCGCCACTGCTCGTATACTTCTATACCGCAATCCTTGATTACTTCCTCGGCTGTTGGGGGACCCTCGTGATCGACAAAGATCTGGCAGAGCAACAAATTATCTGTCCAGCGATTCAACCACCATTCATATAGTGTTTTTTCGACGACGATGGTTGTATGTCTAACAGGTTCCTCGGTCTCTTGCGCGAAAACATATCTCCCCCCCGTAGCGGTCAGGTTGAGGAGCAGTATCAATAAAAATACTACGGTTATGACGCGTTTGGTCAGAACCATCCTATGTAGAAAATATCATGTTCATAGGTGATTGTCAACAGTCTTGCAACTCATGCTGCACCATGTTACACTACTATTCAATTCTTAATGATAATTATATTCTAATCACACCATATTATTAACTACAAATTGATTTCTTATGTGGCAAAACATAGGGTTGGAAAATCTTTACAGAGTAATCCTGGTAAGCAATCTGGGTTGAATCCTAAGGATTTTCACGCATGCCTCCGACAATTTTCCTATTAGATGGTCACGCCCTGGCTTACCGGACATACTTCGCTTTAACACGGGGTGGAACTGGGGGACAGCATTGGGTGACTCGAGATGGAGAACCAACTGCGGGTGTATATGGATTCGCAAGTGTATTACTTCGAATTCTGGAACAGGAGCGACCAGAATATCTGATGGTCGCTTTTGATACAGGAAAGACTTTTCGGGATGACATGTTTGCGGATTACAAAGGTACCCGGGAAAAGATGCCGGATGACCTTGTGATCCAGATGAAGCGGGTGCGGCAGTTGGTAGATGTTTTCAACATCCCGCGTCTAGAGTTAGAGGGCTACGAAGCGGATGATGTTCTTGGCAGTATGGCAGTTAAATCAGTTGAGGCGGGTTTGGGGGTGAAAATAATCACCGGCGATAAAGATCTACTGCAGCTGGTTAATGAGCGAGTGATGGTAAGCCTTCCTGGGAGATCACTTTCTGATGGAAGAGATTTTCTAGAAAACGATGTGATTGAATATATTGGTGTCCGACCTGATCAGATTGTGGATTTCAAGGCACTGGTTGGTGATAAGTCAGATAATATTCCAGGTGTAAGGGGCGTTGGAGAGAAAACAGCTGTGAAGCTGTTGAAAGAGTACGATACGCTAGAAAATATTTATGCTAACCTGGACAAGATAACCACATCAATCAGGAACAAGCTTGAAAAGGGACAAGAAGATGCTTTAATGAGCCAGGCACTTGCCAGGATCGTGACGGATTTGAATATTCCACTAGATTTAGATAAGGCACGCACGGAGCATTTTGATCCTAACCAGGTTGAGCAGCTCTTCCGTGAGCTTGAGTTTCGGGGACTGCACACACGTTTAGAAAAACTGGTCGGTGCTCGCAAAATTAACGGAATGAACCATGGCGATCAATTGACATTCCTGGCTGAACCAGGTGAGGTGAGCAGCTCTCCACAAGAAGTCACTGAAACCGCGGTAACATTGGTCGATACGATTGAGAAATTGAACGAGGTTGTTTCAAGGATCAATGAGACAGGACATGTATCATTTGATACAGAGACAACATCCACCGATCAAATGGAAGCTGACCTGGTAGGCATCTCCCTGGCGGTAGATCAAGATCGGGGATATTACCTTCCAGTTGGTCATAAAGCAAATGGTTCCAAACAGCTGCCCAGGGAAGTGATCCTGGAAGCTCTCCGCCAACCACTAGAAGATCCAGAGATACAAAAAATTGGACATAATATCAAATACGATGCTGTGATTCTTGCACGCAATGGTTTGAATGTAAAACCACTATCTTTTGATACCATGATTGCCGAATGGTTGATCAACCCG
>JBEQLH010000313.1:0-3745 GCA_040326075.1 Anaerolineales bacterium | reverse complement strand
TTCGAGGAAGCCAATCGTAAGCTGGTCGAAGATTTCGGCAAGGACTGGGACGAGATGTACCCCCTGGACCAATATTACCAGGACACCCACCTCAACCTCTTCCCCAAGAAGATCGTCCATGCCGAGAACCTGGGTAAGGATATCGCTCAGGCTGAGAGCGGCAGATACTATATCGGCTGCTACATGCAGAAAGGTATGGAGATCGCCTCCATGTGGGGTCGCTTCATCGCCTGGAAGGAAGGAGAAAACTGATCTAGGAAGGGCTATCCAAAATGGGATATTATGTCATTCTGAACGAAGTGAAGAATCTCACTCACGATCTATATGATCCCCTCACTTGTTTCAGATTGATACCCTGATGGGACAGCCCCTTCTAAGAAACAAATAAACTATGATCCTCCTCACCGGTGCTGCTGGGAAAACAGGTCGTGCTGTCTTGAGAGCCCTTAGTCAAAAGGGACAGCCGGTGCGCGCCTTAGTCCACCATGCTGAGCAAATGGATACTGTCTCCTCGATAGGAGCCCACGAATCCCTGGCGGGCGACATGAATTCTCCTGCCGTCATTGGCCAGGCAGTTCAGGGAGTGCAAGCCATCTACCACATCTGCCCCAACATCAGCCCTGACGAGGTACTCATCGCTGAGGTCCTCATCAAAGCAGCTCTTGATGCTGGAGTGGCTCATTTTGTCTACCACTCGGTGCTCAAGCCCCAGATCGAGTCCATGCCTCACCACTGGAAGAAGCTGCGTGTAGAGGAAATGCTGATCGAATCCGGGTTGCCCTACACCATCCTGCAGCCTGCAGCTTATATGCAAAACATCCTCGCACATTGGGAAAGTATTCAAAACGAAGGTCTCTATCCGGTTCCGTATCCAGCCGAAACCCGTTTGAGCCTGGTCGATCTGGATGATGTGGCATTGGCAGCCGCTATTGTGCTCACAGATTCCGGTCACGATTATGCCGCCTATGAGCTGGTCGGTACAGTCGGCTTATCCCAAACCCAAGTTGCTGGCATCCTCAGCCAGGAGCTGGATCGGCCAGTTCGGGTCGTCACCATGCCTCTCGAAACGTGGGAAATCCAGGCGATCGCGGCAGGCATGGGTGAATACCAGATCGAAACTCTGCTCAGCATGTTCCGCTACTACCAGGATCACAATTTCATGGGCAACCCGCACACCTTGAGTTGGCTCCTTGACCGGCCTCCCACCAGCTTGAAAGCTTTCGTTGAGCGTCCAGCTCAAGAACAGTCTTCTTTCAGCACACAGCCCCATTCAGGGGATTGAAGCATAATATTCTATGAAATCAGCAAATCAGCCATTTTCCAACTTCTGGATTTTAGAGTTTTAGAGAAAATTATCTCGGTCAGTGATTGAACGTTATGATTACGGTCCTTAAATCAAACAAAATACTATTTAGAGGAATTTTTCCAGCTCAAAGGAGATAAAAAGTTTATGAAACCACCCCCATTTGAGTATTTTGCTCCTGATACTGTAGAAGAGGCTCTTAGCCACCTGACCGAGTACGGCTACGACGCCAAAGCTCTGGCCGGTGGGCAAAGTCTGATACCGATGATGAATTTTCGGCTGGCTCAACCAGGAGTCCTTATTGATCTAAACAAGATCGCCAGCCTGTCTTATATTCGCCCTGACGATAATGGCGGATTAAACCTGGGAGCGATGACGCGCCACTTTCAGGTTGAACACGACCCTTTAGTAAAAGAACACCTGCCCCTGATTTATGAAGCCATGCCGCAAATCGCCACCACGCAGATCCGCAGCCGCGGTACTATCGGTGGCAGTTTAGCCCATGCCGATCCCTCAGCTGAACTCGTTGCAGCCAGCGTGGCACTGCAGGCTCGCTTCCGCCTGCGCAGCCAAACGGGGGAGCGCTGGGCAGCTGCAGATGAGTTCTTTATGGGCATGTTCACCACCTTACTCGAGCCAGATGAGCTGCTGGTGGAGATCGCCTTTCCCCCCACCACACCCCGTACTGGCTGGGCGTTAATGGAAATTGCCCGGCGACCTCATGATTTCGCCCTTGTCGGGGTCGTTGTGGGAGTCACCCTTAACGGAAGCGATCGCTGTCAGAATGCGCGTATTGTCTTCCTCAGCGTTGGGGATAGGCCCGTCGTAGCACATCAGGCTGCAGAGCTGCTTAAAGATCAGGAACCAACTCCCGAGGCACTGCGCGCTGCCGCAGAAAAGGCGGCAGCTGATGATATTGATCCCAGCAGCGATATTCACGCCTCGGCAAAATATCGCCGGCAGTTGGCCAAAGTTCTCACCAACCGCGCTCTGGATCAGGCTTTCCAGCGAGCTAAAACCAATCCAAATTAATATTTCTATCGGGAGAAAAGATCTAACCAGCAAACTATCTCGATCAGGAGATGATTATGAGTGACCTTTTTCAGCTTACTGTTACCGTCAACGGCACACAATACCAGCGCTCTTTAGAACCGCGCATCTTGCTTAGCGATTTCCTGCGTCATGATCTCGGCCTGACCGGCACACACGTTGGCTGCGAACATGGCGTCTGCGGTGCCTGCACAGTTTTGTTGGACGGACGGCCGGTCCGTTCCTGTCTGATGTTTGCTGTTCAGGCTGATGGGCACCAAATTGAGACAGTAGAAGGGCTTGGTACCCCCGAAAATATGCATGTCATCCAGGATGCCTTCTGGGAAGCACATGGTGTACAGTGTGGATTCTGTACACCTGGAATTCTGATGACCCTGGTGCCTTTCTTAGAGAATAATCCCGATCCAGATGAAGATCAAATCCGCCATGCTATCTCGGGAAATATTTGCCGCTGTACAGGCTACCAGCACATCGTTGATGCTGTCAAATTAGCAGCAGAGAATATGAAGGTTCAAACACTGACTTGATTTAATATTCCTCCCAGACAGACTGTTATCCTGGCGATTTGAAAAGGATTCTTATGAAAAAATACATCGGTGAACGTATAAAACGCAATGAAGATCCACGCCTGCTGACAGGGCAAGCACTCTTTGTCGACGATGTCGACATCCCTGGCATGCTCCATGCTGCCTATTTGCGCAGCGATTATGCGCACGCCAACCTGCTGAGCATTGATATCACTCAAGCCCAGGCACGCCCAGGAGTAGTGGCAGTTTACACTGCTGAAATTATGGGTGATGAGTGGCAGCCCGGCCCTCCAAATGTGTCCCCTCCCCCTACAATTGAAGATATCACCTTCCACTCTCGCACCCAGGTCCCCCTCGCTAAGGGTAAAGTCCGCCATGTCGGAGAGGCCATTGCGGTTGTCATCGCCGAGAGCCGCTACATTGCCGAAGATGCGGTGGAAGACATCCTGGTCGAACTGGAGCCACTCGAGGTCGTAGCGGATATTGAGAAGGCCCTCGACCCGGGCGCACCGCTTGTTCATGATGACCTTGAATCAAACCTGGCTGCCCACATGATTCAGAGTAAGGGTGATTACAAAGCAGCGAAAGCTGCTGCAGACATCGTCATCAGCCGAAAGATCGATATCGACCGCGGCGCGGCGGCAGCTATGGAAAATCGGGGTATTGTCGCCCATTGGGATGAGAAAAGCCAGCATCTGACCGTATGGGATACTACTCAAGCTCCAATACCTATCCGCAATGGTCTTGCCAGCCGTCTTGGTCTCACCCAATCTCAAGTTCGGGTGATAGCGCCTTATATTGGTGGCGGATTTGGTCCCAAGATGATGATGCACTACCCGGAGGAGATCCTGATCCCCTGGATTTC
>JBEQLH010000080.1:0-11025 GCA_040326075.1 Anaerolineales bacterium | reverse complement strand
CCGGTAAACCAATGAATGGTAAGTCATGTTCTTGCCAATATTGCTTGAAATCTTCTTTACTATCTGGCCCGATAACAATTACTTCGGCGTTTCTTTCAAGAAATTTATTGTAATCAAGGCGCAACTGCGCCATATGCTTTCTACAATAGGGTCATATAAATCCACGATTTAATACCAGAACTACATTTTTCTCTCCGCGAAAATTAGACATCTTTATTTCATGACTAAGGAAATCTTCTAACATGAATTCCGGGGCTGGTGTTCCAATTTTGACTGATTTACTCATTTATTAATTCTCGAAGTTTCACCCAAGTTCCTTATATTCACTCTGATTGATGTACTATTATAAGTTCAAGACCCGATTGTAATCCACTAAGTTCTTTCGGGGAAAAGGTTGTGAAAGGTATCTGCTATACAGGTGGAGTAAGAGCTTGGGACCATACTGGTACCAAGGTGAATATTAGCTGTGTATTTGGCATTGATTGGACAATGTAATTAAGTCATTTAAAGTGACTTATCATGGTAGGTATAAAAGACATCAAAGGAAATTCCAATCCTAGGTAGAATTGCGTATAGACACTTATTCTGACTGCTCTTTTGTAATGGAGATATCATAGAAGCGTAATTGGGCAGGCAGTTTAACTGTCACTGTATCAGAATTTATTTGGCTCATTTTTTGAGAAAATATCACAATGGATTTATCAATAATATACTAATTAGTGCCAGTAAACCGAAACTAACTATTATTGTCCCAGAAATACGATTGATCCAGATCATGGTTTTGTGATTGACCGTTTTCCGAAATAAACCTGTAAGAAAACTTAACGACAACCACCAGATGCTGGATCCGAGAAAAATACCCAACACCATGCTGCTCGCAGTCAAGTTATCATGCGACTGGTTGGTTACAATCCCAAAACCTGCGAAAATCGCGGCGAAAGAGATGATGGTTAATGGATTGGTTAATGTGAGGAAAAGGGTAGATACATAATAGCTGATTAAATTGGCGTCCTTCGATGATTGGGGATCAAGGCCTGTCTCCTTGGATGGGACAGTTAAAAAGGTCTTGATACCCAGGTAAATGAGAAATGAGCCTCCAAAAAGTCGCAGCCAAAAGCTCTGGTTAATTAGGAAGATTGATATAAAGGTCAACCCAAAAGCAGCAATTGCACCGTACATTGCATCCGCAGTTGCTGCCCCTAAGCCCGAGATGAAACCAGCCAGGCGACCTTCGGCTAAGGTTCGACGAATACATAAAATGCCAATTGGTCCCACTGGGGCTGCGATAGTTACACCGATCAGGATCCCTTGAAGGATAATTTGTAAGTACATATACCTAATAAGAGAAATTCAGGGTAGTTATGCCACATTCAATTAGCTTATTTTACTATTATTGGAAAATGCAAAGGGAAATCCAATTTGATTATAAATATATTATGTAATTATCCTCAATTACCATCAGTATTTCGAAAAATGTTGATCTCAACTTCGAATCTGGTGTATACTGTTTTATATGTACCCTGATTCACCTCAACCAACTTCTCCCCAACCAACACTTTTACTATTTGATGAAACTCTGGAGTCTGTAGAATTACTCCCAGAGGTGTGGAGCGCACTTGAGGATTTTACGAATCCCGATGTTACATTGCGCGCAAATGCATTGGATCGCTTGATCAACCTCGATGCGCCACGATATTCACCTGTTGTTACGTATATAATCGTCACTAAAATCGCCGATCAAAATCTTGAACTACGCGCTAGGATTATTGAGACCTTGGGAAACGTACTTGTTCAAGACAATAATGGGTCCCAAACTCCAATAGAAGTCCGCACAAGTTTGCATTTGTATATCTCCGGATTCAGGACTCGCGAAATTTATGCGATGCTGCAGGTTTGTGCGGAATATCCAACACTTGATAATCACGTCCTCCAATTGCTCAACTCCTGTCCATATGCTGGTAATCATCTAATCGATATCGTGAAGGACAACAAGACTCCACTTGAAGTAAGGAAACAAGCAGCAAGTATGATTGGAAAGGTTGGGTACCTATATACTATTCCAGCCCTGGAGAGGTTTGCTGCACGCTTAGAAATACGCTTAAATGGTCAAAAAGCGATGCATTTTGCCGCCCAAGGAAACTCGAGTGATGCAGAACTACTCCCCTGGATAAAAGATGCTCTGGGACGTCTGCGAGCTCCTTGATAGCTGGAAATCCCCTATTTCTCATCGACAATTGGATGTTGGCAATTTGGACAAATCTGTTCGCCAGATTTGATCACAAAGCCGCAATTTGAACATGTCTCGGGTTGGATTTCGCCAAGTGGGGCGCCACAGGCGATACAACTTGGTTCACCAACAGGATTGGCAACTCCACAGAATTCGCACATTAGACGCTTTAAACGTTCCGAAAGTTCAAATGTTGCCCCTCTCATGCGGGCATAATTCTCTATTACCTGCCATACTTGATCTGAAACCTGGATATTCTCAACATCCTGGGCAATATCGTCCAAGCGATGGATTAGATTGAAAGGATTTCGCCAAACTGATAACAGGGTGGTCCCAATGCTGGCAGCAATCCCCAACCAGGCTTGTTCTCCGACTTGTACTGCTACGCCATCCTCCACCTGTTCCAAATATATGGTTAATGCAGTCGCTCCCCCCGACATTCGTCGCACACGCGTGGAAATTTGGACAATTACTTTCCCTTTGCGGGTGAATTGTTGTGCCCTGAGATTACTCTGATTAAATTGAGCGACCAA
This sequence comes from Anaerolineales bacterium, assembly GCA_040326075.1. Classification (GTDB taxonomy): domain Bacteria; phylum Chloroflexota; class Anaerolineae; order Anaerolineales; family UBA4823; genus PFL25. The sequence continues at coordinate 8,265 of JBEQLH010000080.1, read as the reverse complement.
TGCGCGTCCCAAATCTTGCGGTGTTACTGAGCCATGAAAAATCCGACGATCCATGTGTTAATTGCTCCTGAGAGTGGAGAGATCAATAGTCATTATAGATTATAATCTTGCTCCTCAGAATTAGGAATGTCAGGTATCTTTTCAGCTATGAATCGAATTAGAAATATTATCCTTCTTATTCTCAGCATTGGCTTGGCATCTATTTTCGTTATATTAGTTGATTTAGATAAAGCTCAAGTCAGTGCTCAGATTCCCACAGTGTCAGTTCCTACAGTGACTGGATCACCGCAAGGTCCTGTAGCTGATGTACGTAGAGATGTAGATCAAGATAGCATAAATGTCCGATCTGGACCAAGTGCAAAGTACGATATCATCGGTGTATTAATTGTAGGTCAAAGTGTTCCAGCTGTTGGACGCACACCGGGAGGTGATTGGATTCAGATTTTCTATCCTGGGGTACCTGGAAGTTCAGGGTGGGTTTACTCGCCTTTAGTGACGGTGACCGGCAGCATTCCGATTGTTGAACCTCCCCCGACTCCGACTCCCCGGACAACGCCAACTATCGATCCAACTTTAGCTGCCCAATTTATCATTGAGATTCCACCGACTCGGCTACCTACTTTCACATCTCCTCCTCCGTTAGTGATACCAACTTTTGATGGCCAAATTCCTGCAGCAGTGCCAGCTGGAATTCCAATGGGCATTGTTGTTATTGGTATGGCTGTACTGGGATTCTTTGGAGTAGTGATTTCATTTTTACGGGGAAATTAAAAAGGACGCCTTTTTTCAGCGTCCTTTTATGTTGATTCATTCTTGGGGATTGCTTATACCTAGCAGGCGCAACCTCCTGCTGCATTTGAAGCACCAGAATCTTCGCTTGTTTTAAATGAACTTCCACATCCACAAGTTGACATAGCGTTTGGATTTTCTATCTTAAATCCACTGCCCATTACCTCATCGACATAATCGACTGTAGCACCATTAAGATAGTTGATAGAAATTTCATCCACAACAATTTTAACACCATGCTGTTCGGATACGATATCGGTTTCGCGAATATTATCCTCTAAAGCCATCCCATACTGAAATCCTGAGCAGCCACCACCTGAGACAAAGACTCTAAGAGCAAAACCTTCGAGTTCACGCTTGGCGAATAGTTCTTGGACCGCATCTGCTGCAGCCGGAGTGACACTTAATTGATCGGTTTGAGTAATTTCAAGCAGGTCCATGTTCACCTCTTTGATTTGAGTATTCTAAATTAGACCGACATTATCGGATAACATTTTATCTAATAATTCCATTTCCGTCAATGGATAAGCGCATTAATTAATGCTTATTAATCCCCCACTTCAATCGAAAAATAATTAGAAGAGAAAGTAACCAAGCAGTACTGCGGTTGCGGTGACGGTGATATTGTCGATATCTGGCAATGGTAGGGTTTCGACAATCGTAGCCAATAAAGATATGAACAGAATGGCTGGAATTAAATCTATGAGGGTTGAATCAAAAATTCCAACTGAAATATATATCCACAGGATAGCCAATGAGAGAATTAATCCCCCTGAGAACATAGCAATAGAGCCGATCCAGGTTTTCCGAGGATTCCACGGAATGTGAGATTTGCCATATCGCTTTCCTAAGAATCCTGCCAGGCCATCCCCGCCACACATCAGCATCAGGGCGACAATCCCGGTTGGTGAGTCATACCAGAAGAAGATAGTGATAAGAACGAATACAAGACCATAATATAATGGGCCGCGCAGAATTTCCCGCGGATCACCTGTTCTGGACATTGCCTGGACAGCTGATTCATCACGGAGAATACCAATCCCCACCAAGAAAAATTGGAGTGTTATGGCGAGCGGAACCAGGGCAGCGATGTACTTTGAATTCGTTGAATTTGGGAAAATAAGCCAGCATAAGACAAATATTGGACCTGTGCCAATGTGAATTAATTTTCTACTGAGTTCTCCGCTAACCCAACCTTTATGGGCAGCATAATCATTTAATCGCAGCCATATAAGCGAAACGATGAAGGTGATTAGAAGAGCGATGAAGTCACTGCTTAACATGCTTCACCATGAACAATTAAAACATGTATCGACAGTCCCTGATTTCCCGACATATTTGTACATAGTGACCTCCGAAAATGGCTCTCCCAGGATGCCATCGTGTATCACCCAGGATCGCAAGCGGATGCTTTGGGAATATTCAGGCATACGGAATGGACTCGAACTATCAAGCCTTTTGCAAAGGTCTCCTTCTGGAGAGAATCCAGATTGAATACGTTCCATAAGTTTGAGACCTTTTTGATAAGAAAATCCGTATTTTTCGAAAACCACTGCGTTGTGGTATGAAAGTGGTTCGACGAAATAAATATCATGATTCAGGCTGGTAACAAAATTCTCAAAGGATTGAATGGCACTTCTAAGCAGACGTAAACCTCGCCGAACCTGCCCGGGGGCTAAACCAGCTGTCATGGCAGCAATTTCAGCATCAATATTTCTCTTTTGTGTCCCAAAAACAGTAGGCAGCCCGTCTGGCATTTTATCTACATCATAGCGAGGAGAATCTGGATCATTCAAGATATAGAGCAGGATATGGATCTGGCCATTTAACGTATCAGTTAGATGCCCATATTGAATGGGATCTGTGAAGTCAAATTGGTGCCGTAAACTCATTTCAACGCTCGGACTGCCAGCTGAGAATTTGAAACTCAGCAGATCATTCCCGTTCTCATCAAGAAAATCCGTCGATAGATTGAAATTATCAATAAGGCCCTGGGGAATGACGCGAGCATATAACGCCCGTTTTTGAGCATATGGTAAATGGTTTATCCCCATTATTGTGGAGGGCAGCACTTTTATCCCCTATGTTTATAACGACGATCAATTTCTCGCTGTGCATCACGCTTTGCGATCTCAGCCCGTTTATCGTAATGCTTTTTTCCTTTTGCTAGGGCGATTTCAATTTTTGCCAATCCTTCCTTCAAGTATACCTTTAATGGAATTATCGTGGCCCCTTTTTGCTTGACTTTCTCATATAATTTTCGAATTTCTGAACCATGCAGGAGCAATTTCCGTTGTCGAAGAGGATCATGATTGAAACGGCTGGCCTCATTGTATGGTGCAATATGCGCGTTTACTAACCAGATTTCACGACCATCTGTCGTCACATGTGCCTGGGCAAGACTGATTTGACCTGCCCGAATAGATTTAATTTCACTCCCTTTCAGTACCAATCCTGCCTCATAAGTTTCAAGCAGGAAGTATTCATGCTTGGCTTTCCGATTGGTTGCAAGTACTTTTTGACTCATAATGCAATTTTAACATATCCATATTGATTTATCATTAATTCTCGAGCAAGGTTTGTATTGCGACTTTCAAGATCAGATCAGTTCCTGCTTCACCTGGAAGCACGCTAACATCTGGCTGAAGGCCGTTTTCGCTGATCGGGGGATCGACACCCGGTATCCACCATTTTGCAGCTGTCACATGGAGACTTGAATCATCTAAGAGGTCGAAAACCAATTGGATTGAATCTTTACCAAATGTAGGTTCTCCAACGAGAAGTGCCCGGTTATGAGCTTGCAGAGAACCAGCGACTATCTCAGCCGCGCTGGCTGTAGATCGATTGACGAGAATGAGGAGTGAAATATTTTCCAGGGGGCCAGGTTTATTGACAGCAAATGATTCGACATCTTCACCCCGATATTGCTGTTGAATCACTACTCCACTTTTCAAAAAGAGTTTGGCGGATTCTACTCCTGCTGATAATAGACCCCCACCGTTATTCCTCAAGTCGAGAATAAAATGTGCAGCCCCATTCCTTTCCAATTCTGATACAGCATTCTGGATCTCATCCGGTGTGCTCTCTGCGATAATATTAACATTGATTATTCCAACCATTGAATAATCGGGATCGATGTGCCAGGTTACGGAAGGCAAGTGGATTAGTTCTCGTTTGATAGTAAATTCAAGCGGCGAATCATTTGCCTTCCTGGAGGTGACAATTTTCATCTTATCACCAATGGGGCCGCTAATAGCTGCATGTACATCGTCTATACTGACATCTTGAGTGATGATGAGGTCATCAATGGTGAGAAGCTGGTCGCCACTCTGTATACCTGCTTTGGAAGCAGGACCGCCTGAGATTGGGTAAATCAGGATATCACCATTTTGATTTTGGTTTAACTCCACTCCTATACCACCAAAACTGCCTTGGAGGCTATTTGTTTCTAGCTCATGCTGGACTGGTTCAAGGAAGACTGCATAACGATCGCCAGAAGCGTCGAGCATACCGCGAATCATCCCGTATTCAATAGATGTAGAATCTGGTAATTCTATGTTTGCATGATCTGTCAGGATATTGTATGCTTGATTGAGAACAGGAAATTCATTGACTCGGCTATCAAAAAACGATTTTAGGAAATATCCAGATAGAAATGCACCTGTAAATCCGATCAAGACGATCAGAATAATGATTAAATAACGAATTCGGGACATTTTGATTTTCCGATACAGATGGATTGTGAATTTGATCCCAGGATAACCGCTGATTGAGTTAATCATAACGTATAATCAGAGTACTTGATGAGGTGGATCCCTCAATAAAATATATCAAATACAGCAAAGAAATCATCACCTAAGTTATATTCAAGTATTGATTATCGAATTTTCGAATAATTTAAAGCAGAACTCAGGCAGTTATTCTCTTGACGAAGACAGGTAAAACGAATAAAATTCAGTGCGGTATAAAGACGTCTCCAGGTGGAGACGGACTTTTTTTGCCTCAATACAGCTAACTCTGAACCAGTCAATATTAACAATTTGCTGGGCATTCATGTAAGTCAGGATAACCAGCGACGAATCGATACAAGGAAGGATATGATGGATGAAGTAGTTATTCAAGCAAATCGCCGGGAAGTTTTGGGTAAGAAAGTCGGGGCATTACGTCGAGAGGGAAAGTTGCCTGCAGTAGTATACGGCAGCAAAATTGAATCCATCCCGATCACTCTTGATATGAGGTATGCAAGTCAGACATTGGAGAAATTGTCACCCTCCGCATTGGTCGTCGTGGATGTTGAAGGAGAACAGCATTATACGCTTGTTCGAGATAAGCAAAGGAATCCAGTTCGGAGATCGATAATTCATGTTGATTTTCAAGCGGTTTCTTTGACTGAGACAGTCCGGGCAGATCTAAATATCAATCTGATCGGTGAAGCACCAGCGATTGAAACTTATTTAGGCATTGTAGTGCCGAGCCTGGAACAGCTTTCTATTGAAAGTTTACCGAAGGATCTACCTGATAAAATCGATGTAGACATATCTGGATTAATGGAAATCGGAGATAGCATTTTGGTGGGTGATCTCGTCGTACCAGATGGTGTAGAAATCCTCAGTGATCCGGAAGACGTTGTAGTCGTGGTAATTGCACAAGCAGCCGAAGAAGTTGAGGAAGTCGAAGAAGAAGAAGTGCTCGAGGAAGGCGAAGAGCCTGAGGTATTGGAACGCGGTAAGCGTGAGGATGGAGAGGAAGAAGAAGAATCTGTCGAAGAATAACCCAGCGCTATTCTTATAACAGGTTCAGAGAAAATAAGAAGTTTATTGTGATTTGTGCGCTGATTCCCCAGAGCAACTCACCCTCGTAGCGGTCGAAATAAATCACCGGTACGGGTGAGTGTGGGGAGGGGAGTTCTCGCAATTGAACATTGTGGTTATTGGGGTCAGCCAACCATTCCAATGGGATGGTGAAGATACGGCTGACCTCTTCTCTTGCCAGGAGAAACTCATATGGCCAGGGGATGCGACCTACCACCGGAAATACACAATAATTACTAATCGTTCGCAATTGTTGCAGCTTTCCCAGGATGTTCACATTACCCGGAGTGAGGTTGATTTCTTCTTCAGCTTCTCGAAGAGCAGTGACTTCTGGTGATGCATCACCTGGATCAGACCTTCCGCCAGGGAAGGCGACTTGCCCGCTATGTTCAGGAAGTGACGAGGTTCTCCTTGTGAAAAGCAAGTGCCATACTTTATCCTTTTTCAATATAGGAATTAGAACTGCTGCATCCAGGGGGGAATTTTGAAAAAGCTCTGATGGGAAGCTGGGATTATTGGAACGCACTTCAGTTTTCTTTGAGAGAGCCTTAGCCAATCTTTCAGATATTTCAAATTCGGTGAGAGAGTTAATTTTCGAGGTCATGACGAAGCAACCGGTAGATCAATTTCTGCTAGTTATTGCACAGATTGAAATTATTTTATCTTGTTTCAAATTTCTCAATATCCTCCGAGGGAGTTATTGGACGGGCAAACACCAAAAATCCCGTGTGAGCCACCATTCGATCTGTTGGTCGGAGCCGTTGGGGAACTGGTTTATAGTAACGAAGGAGAATCTCGCAGATCTCAATAAAAGCAAAACTTTCCTGCCTAAGGAATGGCAGCAATTTTGATAATTGGTTGGTAGTTGGAAGGATACATCCGAAAAATCCACCGGGAGTAAGCGCTGCTCGCACCTGAGTAAGATACTTTTCCGGTGTTGGAACATCCATGAATAGAGATTGAATATCTGTTTCTTCAATTCCATCATTAATATCAGCCAATTTGAATGTAACTCTGTCTTCCAGTCCCAATTGGGAGAGATTCTTGCGAGCTAAATTTATCCTTTCTTGGAGAATTTCATACGTTGTTACATGTCCTTCAGGACCAACTGCATATGCAAGCGCAGTGGTCATTGCACCTGACCCCGTACCGGCTTCGAGCACATGCTGCCCTGGACCAATACCCATAGTCACTAAAATAAAACCAACATCTTTTGGATATAAGATTTGAGTCGTCCTGCGGGTTGCGGTGATCAAATCGCCTAACGCGGGTTGCAATATGAAGAATGGATTTCCTAGATGACTGAATACTTGGCTGCCCCACTGTTTTCCGATTAAATCGTCGTGATATAGAATCCCGCGATGAGTTTCTAGTTTCTCACCATTCTGGAGTAGGATGATGAAGTTCTTATGGCTTAGCCCGACCAGTTGGGCAATATCGCCATGATTAGCAAAAGGGGACTTTTTATTCACTTTTCTGGTCGCAAATAAATCTCAATTAATTTTATATTGTGGCAGGAAACTCGATATTTATAGTTCAACACGTTAAGCCCTTCGTCATTTTGTTTTTCAAATTTTGATCTGGACTTTTTGATCCTATTGAGCCAGATTATTGTCAATGATATTTCATGGGGAAAATGAATCGGAGAAGGACCAATTTATCCTTGAGAATCAGTTTGGGTTCTGCCCAGAAGAATCCAATATCCAATTATCATGAGTAATATACTTGTGATTGAGGCAATACCCAAGTGAAGCGAACCAATTTCAATTAACCCCCAATTGAGTCTATCTGCGATAAAATGGCCGGCCCAGAATCCCATCCAGCTCAAAATGATATATAAAAAAAGCCGTCCAATTCCACCACCTCTGATAAGGTGGAAGGCGGCTCCATAAAGTGTGGCAATTACTCCACCGAAAATGATGGCGGGCAAAGTCATTGGCAGTCAGTTTACTCGATGTACCCTGGACTGTCAACGAAAGGAGAAACAGGTTATTTTCTCACGGGGATAGTGAAGGAGAATACAGTTTCACCAGGATGACTATGAACCTCAATCTTTCCCCCATGCGCTTCAATAATTCCTTTGGATATTGCCAATCCTAAACCTGCGCCGGCGGAGGAGTTACGCCTTGATAATTCTCCCCGATAAAATAGGTCGAAAATTTGCGGTAGGTCTTCTGGTGTGATCCCTTCACCATCGTCTATAACTTCGACATTTACATTTTGGTCGGAAGGGTATGAGCGCACTTCAACAACGCCACCACTCGGTGTATGGCGAAGTGCATTATCGAGTAGGTTGTTCAAAACCCGATTGATTCGCTGGACATCCATCTGGACCATGCCAAGTTCCGGAGAAACACTGCCATGTAAGGTAATTTCTTTTCGCTTGGCAAGTTCTGTAAAACTCTCCAGGCTGTCAGATATCAAATCCGAGATTACTACGGATTCGTAATTTAATGCAAGTCCACCTGCATCGATTTGAGCCATTTGAAACATGTCGTCAATTAGGTGGGAAAGCGATGCGATATTTTTTTTTGCGGTGATGAAATAACGCTTTTCAGTTTCGGAGTCCTCAATTACACCATCTGCGAGGGCCTCAATTATTGCTGAAACAGAGGCAAGTGGAGTTTGTAAATCGTGCCCAATCCACGCGATCAACTCCTTGCGC
>JBEQLH010000312.1:0-3761 GCA_040326075.1 Anaerolineales bacterium | reverse complement strand
CGCGCCATCCTGGTTATTCTATCCTGAAAATTGAATGGGGATGGAATATTCTCATCTTCTTGTTAACAGTCATTGGTAATCGACATCCACTATCTTCAAATATTGCAAATTTGGTGCCAAGAGTTGGATAGAGAGAGTTTTGGAGGTGGTCTCATATGAGGGCAGATCTACAATAAACCAAGGATTAATCCGAAGGGAAGCCCCCTCTTTTGAAGGCAGGAGAGGCTTAGACCGGGAAAAACAATAATGTAGAGCAAGAACTAACTTGGTGTGGCAATGGATCAGGTGGAATTTAAATTTAGATATCCAAATTAAACTATACAGTTGATCCTTGATTTTAGTAATTTCCTCAATATAATGGAAATAGAATATTAAGATGACATTTTGACCATATGCTATGCAGCTTCACTCCCTTAAATAATTACAAATTAAGGAGTTTTAAAAATGGGGAGTAAACAATTGGACCCCCATTCAAAGAATTTACGGGTAAAATTCAAGGTTTCTTTCTACAATATGTTAACTTTGTTTATCCTAGGTGGTTTTTTAATACCCATCAATCGATTTACAGTAAGAGCAGCGTCATATAACTCTCCATCGAAACAAGTAGCTCCTGTCAATACAGATAGAATCGTCCATATTAAGTTTCATGATGGGATGATTGTCAATCGACCAATTGATTTACTGCCTCCTAATCTAAGACCTTCTGTTGAGAAAATTGAACCCCTCTTTAATTTATCAAATAAGAAACTTGATCAGATAAAGGAAGGAGGAGAAGCTCGATTAAGGAAATTTGAGAAAGGTGAAGCGCCATTCTCTAATCAACAACTTCCCGACCTAAAATTGTGGTACCAATTGATCCTAAAACCCAACGTTGATTCAAGTAGTATGATTGATCAATTGAAACAGTTAGCTCTTTTAGAGGTGGTAGAGCCTGCACCCCTTCCAGCACCACCACCAGTAGACACACCTTACTTCGCGGATTTACAAGGTTACTTGGGTTTAGCAACCGATGGTGTTGATGCCCATTATTCTTGGGACATTGCTGGCGGGGATGGCAATGGCGTTACAATTTATGACATTGAATATAGTTGGAACCAAAACCATGAGGATCTTAGCAAAGCGAATGGGGTTTCGTTACTATTAAACTCAAGTGACTCAGCAATTGACCCGTTTGACAGTAATCATCATGGCACAGCTGTCCTGGGAGAGATTATCGCGGACAATGATACTAAGGGTGTTACAGGAATCTCATGGGGTGCAAATATTGGTCTCGCTCCGGCATATACTTCTAATTTGTTTTATAACCCAGCAAATGCGATAATACTTGCTTTAAACGATGGATCTGCGGGTGATGTGATATTAATTGAGCAACAATATTGGGTTTGTGGATTAGGTGAGTATGGACCTTTGGAGTGGATTCACTCAGTATACGATGCTATTCAGACAGCAGTTGCTGTCGGATTTGTGGTTGTGGAAGCAGCTGGAAATGGGAATGTGAACCTTGATCATACAGCCTGTGGCACTGTGTTCAATCGCGATGTGCAGGACTCTGGAGCAATAATTGTTGGTGCAGGTCAACCGCCTAGCAGTGGATCTGACAGGGAACGAGAATCATTTTCAAGTTATGGTAGTCGAGTTGATCTTCAAGGTTGGGGAAGTGCCGTCATGTCTACGGGATATGGAACACATTACACAAATTCAAGCGATCCTACAAATCCTAACTTCTGGTACACTGATTCGTTCGGTGGTACTTCTAGCGCATCTCCAATAATTGCAGGTGTAGTAGCTAATTTGCAGGGTATTTCCTTGAACACCTATGGAGCATCATTATTACCCCATCAAATGAGAGACTTGTTGATTCAGACCGGAAGTCCTCAATTAGGGAGTACTAATGAAAATATTGGTCCACGTCCGAATTTACGAGATGCCATTGACACTTTTCTTTTTAACTACACCCCTGTTCTCGATCCCATCGACGAACAGATCGTTGATGAGCTCACCATGCTCTCCTTCACCGCCCAAGCCAATGATCCGAATGTGCCTCCTCAATCGCTGACTTTCACACTAGATGTAGCCCCAGCAGGCGCTGGCATTGACTCAGTGACAGGGGATTTTACCTGGACTCCAACCGAAAGCCAGGGACCGGGAATCTATCCCATCACCATACGCGTAACAGATAATGGTATACCCTCCCATTTGGACGACTTTGAGACCTTCAACATAACCGTCAACGAGGTCAACCAATTTCCAGTACTAGCCCCGATCGGAAATAAGATCATGAATGAAATGACGGAGCTGTCCTTCACCGCAACTGCAACAGACTCGGACATTCCGACTGACACGCTGACTTTCTCTCTCGATCCAGGTGCTCCACTGGGGGCAAGCATTCACACAACAACCGGGTTTTTCACTTGGAATCCAATCGAAAACCAGGGTCCAGGAGATTATCCCATCACCATACGCGTAGCAGATAATGGCATACCCTCCCAATTGGATGACTTTGAGACTATCAACATAACCGTCAACGAAGTCAATCAAGCTCCGGTTTTAGCTTCAATCGGAAACAAGATTGTAAATGAAATGACGGAGCTGTCGTTCACCGCAACTGCAATCGACACAGACTTCCCGGCTGATACGCTGACTTTCTCTTTCGATCCGGGTGCTCCACTGGGTGCCAGTATTCACCCAACAACCGGGTTATTCACCTGGACACCAACAGCAGCACAGAGTCTGGCAGTTTACCCTATCACCATACGAGTAACTGACGACAGTACTCCAACACTGAGCGATTTCGAGACGATTAGCGTCTCTGTTATGGAAACCACATTCCTACCCCTGCTAATTAAGTAATCTTATCTAACCCACAGCTAAAGCATGACATTGGTGAGCCAGAATGAGCTCAGCGATTAACTGAAAATATCCTTATAGTGGTCAATCTCGACAAATACACAAACTGAATTGACGTCCTTGATAGCGAACTTCGAGATAGTACTCGCTAGATAATACTTTGCTTTGATCTCTCGAAATAATTGGTTCGGATCCTATCAAAGTGGATTTTGGTTACAATCAATACCGGTAGTGGGGATTAAATCCACCCTGTACATCGAGGGTGTTTCCTTGAAAGTATGTAATTAAGTCAATGATTTTTGTTAATGCTAAGACCCCTTATGTTTACAACCCACGAGGTCTTTGTCATTTTATCCACACTATGGTCATTCAATCAAGAGTATAATTGCCCCGTCTCTTGCGGCGAGACACACGAGAGAAAACTTCACCTCCAGTGTTATTATTTGTTCCATTAACCTTCGTTTTGGATATTACCATGTCAGTTCCCCTGATTGAATGTGTACCGAATTTCTCTGAAGCCCGGCGCGCGGAAGTAGTGGATGCGATTACAGGCGCAATCAGCTCCGTCGATGGGGTGCGAATTCTTGACCAACATTCCGATCTGGATCACAACCGGACGGTGATCACTTTCGTCGGTTCTCCACCCGCTGTGGAAGAGGCCGCCTTTAATGGCATCGCACGGGCAGCGGAGCTGATCGATCTGGAGCATCATACAGGTGAGCACCCGCGCATAGGCGCTACGGATGTGGTGCCGTTTATCCCCATCTATGGCACCACCATAGAAGATTGCGTGCAGATGGCGCGTCGCCTGGGTCAAAGGGTTGGAGACGAATTAAGCATCCCGGTCTACCTGTATGAGGCTGCTGCAACTCGCCCGGAGCGGCGAAACCTTGAAAACGTCCGTCGGGGACAAT
>JBEQLH010000079.1:7486-11066 GCA_040326075.1 Anaerolineales bacterium | reverse complement strand
AAAGGGGTTACATTTTGGATCGGAGATAAGCTTATTGGTGATTTGATTGCGATCATTGATCGCTAGGACATATTTCTCTAACGCAAAACGTCTCCCGGAATTAATCATCCGGGAGACGTTTTGCGTTTATCGCCTTTATCTATTAAAAGCACCCCACCGTGCCGTGTGCAGCTAAGTTCTGAACCTGCCTTCGCAGGGTGGGTCCCGCCTCGACAGCTCCGCCTTGGCTCAGGCCTATCGCGTCACTGGCATAAGTCTGAGACCCATAAAGTGTGTGTTGGCTCAGAACCGGATTGCAGCAGCACGCGCACAGCAGGGTCAGCCTTTTTATACCACACAAATAACTGGTTGAGTAGACAAAACTGATAAGTCTAATCAACGACCCGTAAATGTAATTCCCGCAGCTGTTTGCTTTCCACAACTGAAGGTGCATCAGCCATAACATCCCGCGCAGCCTGGTTTTTGGGGAAGGCGATCACCTCCCGAATGTTTGGTTCTCCAGCCAGGACCATGCACAGCCGGTCGATCCCAGGTGCGATGCCGCCATGGGGTGGAGTACCAAACTCAAATGCCTCCAGCATGTGACCGAAACGTTCAGCAGCCACCTCGGGATCCAATCCGATCAATTCAAAAACCTTTTCCTGCAGCTCCCGGTTGTGAATCCTGATCGAACCTCCACCAACTTCATAGTCGTTGACCACCATATCGTATTGCTGACCGCGTGCTTTCCCCGGCTCACTGTCCAAAAGGGGTACATCTTTTGGCATTGGGGAGGTGAACAGGTGGTGGCTTGGATCCCAGCGCTGCTCGTCTTCATTCCACACCACAAAGGGAAAATCTACGATCCAACAAAACGCTAACACATCCGGGTCCCTCAAATCCAGGCGATCTGCTAACATCACTCGCAATCGCCCCAAGGATTCGAATACCACTTCTGCTTTATCAGCAACAAAGAGCAGTAAATCACCGGGTTTTGCTTCAAAGCGAGTTAGAATGGCCTGCAGATTGTCTTCCGATAAAAACTTGGCGAAAGACGAGCGCTGTTCTCCCTCTGAAGTGATCGCCAGGTAAGCCAAACCTTTCGCACCAAACTGGCCTACATAGTCCACCAGCTCATCTATTTGTTTACGGCTGTAATCTCCAAGCCCGCTGGCATTCAATCCACGCACATGCCCACCACTTGCTACAGCATTTTCAAACACTTTGAAACCACTCCCATTGGCAATGTCAGTGATATCCTGCAGCTCCATCCCAAAACGCAGGTCTGGGTTATCTTTACCGAAGCGTTCTAATGCTTCCGTATAAGTCAGTCGCGGCCAGGGACTGGCCAATAGTTTTTTCTCCGGAACCACGTCAGCTGCCAGTTTGGTGAACAAATCCTCAGTCAATGCCATGATGTCTTCCCGTTCGACGAAAGACATTTCGAGATCAAGCTGGGTAAATTCTGGTTGCCGGTCGCCGCGCTGATCCTCATCACGGAAACAACGCGCGATCTGGAAATAGCGCTCCAGCCCCGCAACCATCAGCAGCTGCTTCAGCTGTTGGGGAGATTGAGGTAACGCGTAGAACTCACCCGGGTGGACTCGTGAAGGCACCAGATAGTCTCGTGCTCCCTCGGGCGTGGTTTTGAAAAGAATAGGGGTTTCAACTTCCATGAACCCATGCTGGTCAAGATAATCCCGGATGAATTTGACCACCCGGTGACGCAAGAAGAGGTTGTGCGCCATGCGTTCGTGTCGTAAATCCATGTAGCGGTAGCGCAACCTGGTCTGCTCATCCACCTCCTCTTCTTTATTGATTGGAAAGGGAGGTGTTTTTGCCGGGTTTAGCACAGATATTTCATGCACTTCAATCTCAATCTCACCCGTGGGAAGGTTTACATTCTCCATACCCGCAGGACGCTTTCGAACAATTCCGGTCACCTGGATCACCCATTCAATCCGCAGAGGTTCTGCTAATTGGTGGGCTTTGGGAGAAATATCAGGATTGAAGACCACCTGAATGTATCCAGAGCGGTCGCGAAGATCGATAAACGTCACTCCTCCATGATCCCGGCGGCGGTTTACCCAACCAGCCAAGGTGACTTCTTGACCTTCATCCGTTATCCGTAATTCTCCACAAGTGTTCGTCTTGTACATCCTCTTCCTCCAGGTAATTAATTCCTTGCCAAGCATATATCCTCTTACCCAAAATAAAACGCCCTCCGCATTCATTGCGTCGGGCGGATTGTGAGCGAGATAAATTTTTAATCAACAGGCAGCACGCACTTCTCAATCCGACGGACCAGGAAAATGTTGGGAATATTATTGGTGTTTGAAATCGAAATGCCTGCTGGCATATTTTTCCTCTTTGATCCTTGTAACCTAATGCGTTGCATTATAGCATGGTAGCGATAAAGCGGTGAGTAAGTTTTTACTTGACAGCCCATCACAAAATATTCTATATTGTATGTAGAATGTTTAACCAAACTACCGACCTCTCCCCAGATCTTGAGTGGATGCTTCAAAGCAACCAGGTTGATGAAGAAACCCCTGGTGGGCCATTACTATGATCCAATTTATCGTTTACGCGCTGCTGGCCTACCTGCACACCAACCTCTGACCACTGAAGTCTGCCATGATGACATCTGACGTTGCAAATTTTTGAGCCGCTACCTTTGGCAGAATTGTTATTTCGCAGTGGACTACACCTTACCTCGGGATCAAGAACCCGATTAATTTATTCAATTTATGTGATCTCATCCCGATTGTGATAATAATCCCCCTGAAGATTGGTCCGCAAATTTCTCCCTTACCATGGGAGGATTGGAACCATGCATTGAACCCCCCTGAGGGTCATTCACGGGGATTAAAATTTATTATGAAAATGATAAAGCAGAGGGATAATTCTCAACTCAGATTTATGTCCTAATCCTTAGTATTGTCCTCTTCTTCCCGCTTTCCATCACTCAGGTGAAATTCGCTAGGCCGTTCATCAAGCTCAAATCCCGATAAGACGAACAGCACATTAGCGACTGTTTTCCCAGGATTTCGCCATCTGTGGCGTAATCTTGAGGCGAAAAGCAGGCTATCTCCCGGACTAAGAGAGTATCTCTGCTCCTCCACCTCATACTCGAGCTGTCCTTCAAGACAAATCACAAACTCATGCCCCGAGTGAACCAGTCCATGTGGACCGCTTGTCGCACCTGCCTCCAGGGTTAACATAAATGGTTCCACTCTTCCAATAAAAGATTCTCCACCCAATCCCTCCCATAGACCGCGTTGGAACTCCACTCGCGAACGCTCATCTGCCTTCCGGTACACGATCCCCTGCCGGGGTAGCTCGGTGCGAAAGAAAGCTGTGATTGGCACTTCCAGTGCTTCAGATAATTTATAAAGTGTGCTCACAGACGGGGAAGTTCGTCCACGTTCGATCATACTCAATGCATTGGTTGACAATCCGCTCAATTTTGCCAGTGAACGCATGGATAAATCTCGTTCCTGACGTAATTCTCGTAATCGACCCCCCACATCCATAGTCTGCGCTTTTGTTTCAACACCCATAATCTCCTCCATCAGCTAAGGCATAGTCAGCTTGTATT
>JBEQLH010000079.1:2185-7386 GCA_040326075.1 Anaerolineales bacterium | reverse complement strand
AGACGGGACGTCTCCTTGCTCTATTATCAGAACTGCGCCCGCTGTCACCAGGATAAATATGATGCCACCCTCGACAGCGTCCATCAACAAGCTTTAGATGATGGCAATCAAGAAGCTGCACTGTGTGTCGATTGCCATGGCTACCATGATGTAACTGATCCGAATGAGCCTATAACGCACTCTCCACAGACTTGTGAGCGCTGCCACTCGCTCATTCACCAAGAATATGCCGGCAGCGTTCACGGTTCGGCATTAATTGGTGAAGGAAACCCGGATGTACCTACCTGCATCGATTGCCATGGTGTTCATAACGTCTCAGGTCCATCTAATTCTGATTTCCACCTCTTCTCTCCTCAACTTTGCGCTAAATGTCACGCCGACGAGGAATTGATGGCGAAGTATGGAATCAGCACCAATGTTTTCAACAGCTATGTATCGGACTTCCATGGCACAACAGTGATCTTCGAACAGCAATTTGAAGGACAGGAGACCAACAAGCCTGTTTGCATCGACTGCCACGGTGTTCATAACATGAAGAAGGTTGATGATGCTGAAAGCCAGGTGATTCGAGATAATTTGGTCGCTACCTGCCAGCGATGTCACCCCGAAGCAAACAGTAATTTCGCTGATTCCTGGCTCGGCCACTACGAACCAGACCTGGAAAGATTTCCTGCAGTTTTCCTGGTTGATCTTTTCTACAGGATATTTATTCCAGCGGTGCTCGGATTTATGGTTCTTTTCGTTTTCGGTGATGCTACTCGGCGTTTGATCAATAAACGAAGGGAGAGTAAAGATGAGTGATCAAGCTGAGACAGTAACGGAAGCAACTGAAATGCAAGAACCAAAAAAGTGGTTTGTAAGATTCACGATTTCTGAGCGATTCGAACACTGGGTGTTTATTACCAGCTTCATAATTCTTGGTATCACCGGCATGGTGCAAAGATATTCCGAGAACCCAATCTCAGAATTCATCGTTTCATTGGTTGGAGGCATCGAAAATATTCGCTTAATCCACCACGTGTCAGCAATCATCACAATGCTTATTGTGATTTACCACATTGGAGCACTTGGATACAGGATCTATGTCAATCGCTCCAGGTTGACCATGCTGCCGGTGATAAATGATGTCACCAATGTTTACCAGGCATTTATGTACTTTATCGGTCGGCGGAAGCAGCCACCTCAGCAAGGCAGATATACATTCGAGGAAAAATTGGAATATTGGGCAGTCGTTTGGGGTACTTTCATCATGGCAATCACAGGTTTCATGATGTGGAACCCCATCGCCACAACAAGAATACTCCCAGGTCAGGTTATTCCTGCCGCAAAAGTTGCCCATAGCTTGGAAGCCGTGTTAGCCATCCTATCGATCCTGATCTGGCACATGTACCAGGTATTCGTCCGCCATTTCAATAAGTCCATGTACAGCGGAAAAATATCTGAAGAGTCAATGATTCATGACCATCCAATTGAGTTGGCCGATATTAAAGCTGGTACCGCCAAGCCTCCAGTCACGAAGGAAGGAGCAACTAAGCGGCGGCGGGTTTATCTCCCAATCTACACCGTAGTCGCTGCAATCATGTTAGTTGGGGTTTACTTCTTCATTGCTTACGAAGATACCGCTATCGCTACTGTGCCGCCAGCAGAGGAAGTTGAGGTATTTGTCCCCTACACCCCCACTCCACTACCCACTCCGCCACCTTCTCCTACCCCACCTCCGGTTACAGCTCTTACCTGGGAAGGCGGTATTGCCACACTGGTTCAATCCAAATGTGTTGCTTGCCATAACAGCAGCAGCAAGATCGGCGGATTAGATTTGAGTGATTATCAAACCACATTATTGGGTGGGAACTCTGGCCCTGCCGTAATCCCTGGCGATCCAGAAAACAGCACCATCATTGTTGTTCAATCTCCTGGAGATCACCCGGGTCAATTTTCGGATGTAGAATTGGATCAGATGAGAGAGTGGATCGAAAGTGGAGCCCCAGAAAACTAATCTTTCAGTCAAATACAATCCCCATCTACCGGTTTAAATAAATAGACGGCTGGTATCCAATAACCAGCCGTCTTACGTTATTAATCTGTAGCAGCAACAACAATCGGTGTTTCGACCACTTCTGCTTCTTTCTTTGAATGATCGATCAGATTCAGGTAGCGAACTCCCAGTGTAATCGCTAAAGCCCCGTAGGCTACCACCCCTAATCCGCTCAAAATCTCAATTGTTGAAGGGAAATAGGTCGTGTAGATGGTTTTAATCTCCTGCGGGAGGTATGTGAGGATGATCAACAATCCAGACATATTTACATCCCAACGGTAAGCCACAACACCTCCCACAACAAAAGCGAGGGCGACTACCTGCGCAATCCAGCTCTTTCGAAATCGTGGAACAAGCAGCAGGATTGCGGGAACTATTGCTCCCAGCAGCATTTCACCCACCAGGAAATTAAATGCCAGGGGGCCCGAGGTCATCATGTTCAAAGCCTCCGACTTACCCGGTTCATAGGTATAGGTTACCGAAAAAGCATCCCAAAATCGGAAGTAGATGTATCCGACCAATGCCCAACCGATGAAGAGGGTGATTTTATCAAGCAAGGAATCATCCACTTTAGCTCGAGGGGACAAC
This sequence comes from Anaerolineales bacterium, assembly GCA_040326075.1. GTDB lineage: Bacteria > Chloroflexota > Anaerolineae > Anaerolineales > UBA4823 > PFL25. Next base: position 4,763 of record JBEQLH010000079.1, on the reverse strand, counting down.
CGCCCGGATATCTTGGTGATGAGGACAGTCAAAGCCGGTCCACCGACCATGGCTGAGAACATGAACAACACCGAGAGACCAGGTTTATACCAGATCGGACGGGCTATTAGAACCCCATACGTGGCCCCAAGAGAGGACTGGTGGAGCATAGACAGACCGAGACCCAGGAGAGCCAGGAAAGGAGCGAAGTGGTGAATGCTCATCATTTTATTAGCTATCCATGGGAAACGCGCTTGCATCCATTCAGTGCGACCGATGAGAGGGGCTGTCTCCAGGGCCAGCACACACAGGTATAAGGTCAGGCACATGCTGACTTCCCACAAGAGGGAATGGGTATTCCAATAAACGAGTGCATGCCAGAATCGATCTGGACGACCGATATCGAGCAGTAGGGTCAGCAGGGCCATGCTGTATCCGATCAAACCAATAAAAGTAGCCGTACGAGCAACCGGTTCATATTGCTTTAAACCCAATAGATACACCACTGCACACAGCATAAAAGCACCAGCACTCAATGCAATTGCAGAAAGATCGATCGTGATCCATAATCCCCAGGGGACCAGGTCACTGAGATTCGTGACACTCAAACCTTTGACCATCACAATCCCATAAGCCACTGCTCCAATCGCCAATATCAACCCTAAGAATGCCAGCCAGAGATGAATAGGCTGAATGGTAAATCGTTTGATGGTGATCACGCTGTCACCTCCTCTCGAAGCGGCAGGTAGAATACCCGGGGAGATGTACCCAGATCATCCCGTAATTGGAATGAGGGATTATCTTTCAATAATCGACTGACTTCTGACTCGGGATCGTTCAAATCCCCAAACGCTCGGGCTCCCATCGGGCAGGCAACCACACAGGCAGGTGTAGCCTCATCATCGATGCCGGGTTCTAAACCCAGTTTTAGGCCGCGGTCGATCCGTTGGTAGCAAAACGAGCACTTCTCCACCACTCCCCTTGGTCTTCGCGGCACTTCTGGTTGACCCCACTCAGGGACAGCAGGATTTGGCTCATTGAACGATTCCCAATTGAAGGCCCGAGCACCATACGGGCAAGCCACCTCGCAATACCGGCAGCCGATGCACTTGTCGTAATCCATCATGACGATGCCATCCGCCCTCCGGTAGCTGGCTCCGACCATGCAGGCATTCACGCATGGCGCCTCTTCGCAGTGCATGCACGGACGGGGTATGTACAGCTGTTGATCGCCAACCTTTCCTGCCTCAAGCACCCGGTTCCACGAGATGTCCGGCGATACATCGTTATGGGCACGGCAAGCCAACGTGCAGTGTCCGCAGCCGGTACATTTTGATTGGTCGATGACCATCCCCCATTTGTATGGGCTGGAACCACCGGTTTCAGAAGCCGACGTTCTCGGGGCCAGGCGCAGTCCACCTGCAATCGCGGTTCCAAATGCCAGGACTTTAAGAAAATCACGTCTTTTAAGAGTTTTCGTTTCCACGGTCAATCCTCCTTGTCCCGCAAATCAAGCCTGTTTTGGAAGCGCTCGATCCAGGGAGCCAGGACAACCCCGGCTGCCAGACCTACCAATCCCGCCAAGAGGGCAAAACCGAGTGGGCTTACCGGGCGTGGTGAAGCCAACACAGAGCTCGCCTCAGCTGAGATCATCGGATCAAGCGGCTCATCTGTGGCCTCTACCTCGTGCACAGATACCGGGTCGTGCATCTGGTAAACATGGCACCCATTGCATGCATCCAGGCTCACGAAGAAACTATGGTCTTTTTCTCCATGTGCCATGACACCTTGCTTTTCTAAGTCAGCCATGTGGCAATCTGCGCAAGCCAGGCCTTCCTGGCTGTGAGATGTATGCGAGAAGTTTGAAGAGCGAGCCTTATGGCAAGAGGCGCATAACACCGCGTCGTCCTCTGCTAAAAGCTGGCTGCCATGTGGATCATGACATGTCTCGCACCCCAAATCAGATTGGCGGTGAACACTGGCCTGCCATTGGAAATGTGTTTCCGTGTGGCATTCGCCGCACAGGTCAGAGCTTCGTGCGACAGGCATTGGCTCTTGGGGATGGTTGGCGGGTGCAGGATTATGGCATCGCTCACAGGTTATGCCATCCGCTTCCCAGGTATTGCTGGTCGGATCATATCCTGTCACGTGACAAACCAGGCATTCTACCGGTTCGCCCTGTTCCTGCCAGGCATTTTGAAACGCTGGGTCATCGTAGGCCTGTCCATGCAATCCATTTTCCCAGGTCTCGTAAAATGCAGGATGGCAGGATTTGCAATCCTGTCCTTGTGATATTTCATCCTGCTGATCTACGTCCACAGGTGGACTTGCCTCAGCCAAGGCATATGTCAGCAGCATAAGCGGAATCGCAAACAGCGCTCCGTATATGATGCGGGAAATAACGCTTTTCATTGTGTGTTCTCCTCTATGTTCTATGTTCATCAGGCAGTAACCGCTACTGGAGTGTGTTTGAAAATGTCACAGCCGATACAGCGCTCTTGAAGTCTGCCATCCTTTTCGCGAAATACCTGCCAGCAGGGTTTGTCAGTGTTGGCATAAGCCTGGCACCCTGCCCGTTGTTCAGCTGAGCAATTGTTGA
>JBEQLH010000079.1:0-2085 GCA_040326075.1 Anaerolineales bacterium | reverse complement strand
AGTGTTGATAGATACCAACTATGCCTAATATCCAGGTATTTGTTGTTAACCTATCCTGGATCAATACTGAGCCATTAATGCATGCTTAGTATAGAAAATCCACTGTTTAAAGTAAATCGGGAGAATGACCAATTTTTCTCTGCCGTATTCTCCCCATGGATAAGATTATTTAAGCGTAAAAAACCCTACCTGAGATAGGGTTATTTATCCATCTGGCATATCATCCATTCGTGAAATATTTCACCCATGATGGTGGGTAATTTCCCCCAGAAAGTCCATTATTTATTGAGTAGAAAGACCGGTTTCTTGTCCATTTTCCCCCATAGAATTTTCCTCATTTGCAAGTAAAGAGTATGACTGCCTTTATAACGATAAACCTGGGGGAATCTTACGCCTGGATGATCCCCTTCCTGATTGCATACTTTACCAATTCAGACCGCGAATGTAAATCTAATTTCCCCATGATGTTTTCCCTGTGGCGAGAGACGGTTTTGGGACTGATGCTCAATTGATCAGCGATTTCGTAATTGCTGGCTCCGTCTGCTAACAAGGTCAACACCTCATGTTCGCGAGGTGTTAATCCATCTAACTTAGCCTGATTCTTTGGAAGAAGCGATTGGGTCAGATAATCCTTTACCAGCAGCTTGGCTAACGAAGGGTAGAGATAGACCTCTCCTTGTGCAGTTACTCGAATTGCACTCAGCAGTTCTTCTGGGGCAGCCCTTTTAGGAACATATCCAGATGCTCCGGCATCCAACATTTTGAAGAAATATTCCTCATCTTCGTGGATCGTCAAAGCGACCACGGCAGTATCGGGCGCTAATTGCATAATCTTGCGCGTGGCTTCTATCCCAGACATGTCTGGCAGGCCAATATCCATCAAGACTACATCTGGATTGAGCTGCGAAATCTGATTTAGCGCATCGCTGGCATTCTCGGCCTCACCAACAATTTCGATATCGCTCTCTCCCTCCAGCAGCATACGCAGCCCGGTTCGCACGACAGCATGATCATCCACTAACAATAGGCGTATTTTCATCTTCTTTGCCCTCCGTCTCGCTGATATATGGAATATATATTTCTACTCTGGTACCCGCGCCTGGATACGAGGTTACCTTAAAGGTCCCACCTAATAAGGTTGACCTTTCTTCCATCCCGATTAACCCCCAGGACGGGCGCCTTCCTAACTGCATTGCAGATTGATTAAATCCAACTCCATCATCTACTACATCTAATCGGACCCCTTCTGTATCATAGGTCAGGGTTACTTTCACATGGCTAGCTGCTGCGTGTTTGATCACATTCGTCAGGGCTTCCTGGGTGATCCGGAACAAAGTCGTTTTCATCTCAGTGGATAGATCAGGTACTTCCTCGTGTACTGAAACTTTAACCTTCAGCGGCAACCGATTTTCTATTTCACCCGCATACCAGCGCAGCGCAGCTCCTAAACCCAGATCATCCAGATGGGATGGCCGAAGATCTGAGATCAAACGTTGCAGTTCAACCAGTGAGTGTTCGACCAGCTGCTCCAGCTGGCGCAGGTTTTGGACTGATTTATCACCATCGCTCTCCACCGAGGTAGCCACTCCACGCAATCCTAAACCAATTGCGGTAAGAGCCTGACCAGTTTCATCATGCAGTTCTCGCGCAATTCGTTGGCGCTCTGCCTCCTGGGCTGTAACAATTCGCCGCAGCATTTCCCCGCGCAGTGCTTCCCGCCGCTGCGCTTCTTCCAATCGAGCAGATTGAAGGTCAGCGATCCGGCGCCGGGTTTCCACCTCAAAAGATCTTAATACCCGAATTATAAATATAGCTGCCAATACTGCTGTGATAGCCCGGATAACCTGCACCGGGAAGCCGAATACCTCCAGAAACATATTCTGGTTAATCAAATTTGAAGGAGGTAAGGGGCTTTCCATTGGGAATGTTTGCCCGGCCAACCCATACCAAAGAAAAGCAATGGCCGCCCACAGGCTGTCTCTTCCAAATCGGGCCATGCCTGCCATGCGGAATTCACGCTGCTGAACTATCAATCCCGCACATGCCAATAGTGAAGCAGGTACAGCTAACACGTAACGCGTCCAT
>JBEQLH010000311.1:0-3775 GCA_040326075.1 Anaerolineales bacterium | reverse complement strand
ATCAGACCGGCATGAAGATGATGGTAATCAGTTCCGGTCTGATTTACAGTTACAAGTACTGAAAGCTAAATCCTGTTTTCTGGTTCTTCAATAACAAAGGTGCGGTTGGACGTTAGCTGGATGGCGAAGCCAACAAATCCAAGGACCAACCAGGTGATCAACCAGAAAACCGAGTCGTCGAGCACCATGCGTACAGGGTTTTCACCCAGAGACTCGAGAGAAATGCGTCCAAACAAGAGCAGGATACCCGTCAGGATGGCAGTTGCCCCACCGAAGGAGGTAATAAACTCAAGTACCGGTTTTTGAATATTTAACGCCAGGACGACAAAGGCCATAACAACCGCGCCTGCCAACCCAACCAGGGTCACGATCAACCCTGGATCAAGGAACAGGAGCATTAAGCCCGCGCCCAGGAAATAACCAAATGCGGCTGAAAGTAGGGCGACACCGACGATATAAAACAAATATGACAAGACTGCAAAAAGGATACCGGCGACGAAGCCGACGATCCACCCGGTTATGGTGACCAGGAAACCATCACCGAATAGCAGAGCGGTAGCGTGGGCGCCCATTGCAAACCCGGCAAAGAAGCCCCAGATGGGAAGTAAGAGCAGAAACAGGCGATATCCTGCTAACATTGCCAGCACGCCGATGATAAGTGCAATTACGGAAATGCAGATGATTTGGAAAGTCATAAAATTCTCCTTTAATTGTGGATATATTATTGGTTCCTTCTTTCACTAATAACACCATTATATATATCTGGTTACGCGGCCGGAGAACTCCCGCATGGGGATATCAGACCAGGAAGATGTGACCATTTTTCGATTGAAATTACAGTTATAATCTGAATAAATCGGTGCCCCTGGAGATTTAATAGGAGTGAAGGTTATGACTTCATCAAATTATTCGAAATGTGGATTTATCATCTCGATTCTGATCCTGGCAGGTTTGTTGGCTTCTTGTGGTGGTGGGGCGACTTCAGTCAGCGCAGTCGAGGATCCAAATCTGACCGAAGCTGATTGGCAGTTGGTTTCACTCAACGACAAACCAGTCCCAGAAGATACCATGGCGGTGATGGCATTCGGTGAAGCAAGCAATGTATTGGGATCCACAGGTTGCAACCTGTTTTCCGGAACTTATGCAATTGGCAGTGGGTCGGTATTGAATTTCAAACCAAATGTAACCACTTCTTTTGAATGTCCTGAACCTTATCTTGCCCAAGAGAGTGCAATGCTCCTGGTGTTTTCGTCATCTTCCAATTACACAATTGAAGACGATGAGTTAAAGATCACCAATCCCGATGGAGAACGGAGGGGCACATTTGTTAAAATGGAACCGCTGGTGCTGGAGGGGACAAGTTGGAATCTGGACGCGTTCAACGATGGCCAGGGAGCATTCGTCAACGTGATGGATGGCACTCAAATCACCGCTACCTTCAGCGCAGAAAACGAAATGAGCGGAAACGGGGGCTGCAACCAATACAATACAACCTACCAGGTTGATGGGGGGAAGATCTCCATTGGACCGATTATGTCTACTCAAATGGCGTGCTCTGATCCGGAGGGGGTGATGGAACAGGAAGGTAAATATCTGCAGGCATTGGGTTTTGCAGATACATTCCGGAATTTTGGCATCATATTGAATTTTTATGATGCAGAAGGCCAGATCCTGGCCAGCTATTTCAACAGCGACCTTCAGAGAAATCCATAAGACACTAACCAATCTTATTGGTTGATCAATTGTAATTCAATCTCACAGGTTAGACCCTGCAAGCCGCCTTCACTGGCGGCTTGTACTATTTCTGGATACAAGATTTATGATTGATCTGGTAAATATTCAGAAAAAATGGTATGTATTGATGTGAAGATGAATAATTGCCTGGGTGATTAATTTCCTGCGCAGGTAATATCCGCAAGCAAGGTATGCTCGGCTCGTCCCGTTTCCTCATCCACCCACCATAACTCATCACCGACGGCTTGCAGCAGAACAGGGTATGCAGGTAAATTGTTTACCCCAAGTGGACACCATGTCTGGTCAGAAGGCGACAGCCAGAACCATGTTTGGTCTTCAGTTGATTGGCTGATATAGCTTCCGTCAGGCAGGATTTGAAGGCCAGGAAAGTAAATGAAATCCGTCTCCTCACCAGGTGTGGGAGGTAGAGGTTTAGCCTGCCAGGTTTGACCACCATCCTGGGAGGAACGGATGGGGTACATTTCGTAATCAGAGGCGGACAAGATGATAGATCCTGAGATTATCTCTGCCACGTGATCTGAAAAGGCAACCAGCTGGTTGGGTGGAGAGGCGCGCAGCTCGACTGGTGGCTCGATATTACTCCATGTCTCGCCTGCATCAAATGAAACGATTATTTCTTGAGGTAGGGGTGAACCCATACCTGGGATATTTGATACAGCAGCACCCCAGCGCATACATGGACCTGTTATTGGGCAAGCTAGCTGACCTGGTTCCCAGGTTTGACCTCCATCGGCGGTGTTCTGTATAGAAATTGAATGACCTGGATCAGCTGATTCCGTGGGTGTTGAAAATAATGCTTCAACCGGTCTATCCGCATTGCTCCAAAAACCTCCAAAAGATATGTGGTTTGAATCAGACGGAGGTGGGACGAGCTGCCAGGTATCTCCATTGTCGGTGGTGAAGAATCCTAAGTAGAAGACTGGAGGGGCGCCAAACTCAGCGTGGGCAGCAGTGAAAACCGCATAAAATGTGTTGGGATATTTTGGATCGAGAGTCACAGACAGGCAAGCTTGAGAAAAAGAGGAGTCGGTTTCAAAGATCTGGTATCCGATCTCTTCAGCGACAGCTGCAGCACCAGTGGTGGGAATCCCTTCCCAGGTCTGACCACTATCTAGGCTGAGCCGAATCTCATCTTTCGTGCAGTATGCAATCCGCTCCGCATTAAGCGGATCGATAGAGACGACCCTATTATAAAGGTCGGTTCCCGGTGAAACCCAGAGCAGGTTCTCCTCTATAGATGAGATGGATTGCGTTGGAGATAAATCAGGGGCGGGATAAGCAAAATCTGGAGTCGGCGTTGGTGATTGACCTGGCGGTTCCGGATAGCCTGGTACAGGAGATGGTTGAAAAATTTTATCGGAAGGCACAGGATACCCGGATGGTTCTGTAGGAGAAGAGGTTGCCGCAGGCTCACTTGTTTGTATTGGTGCTGTGGAAGGAGTTCCTGGTCGAGCGCAGGCAGTTAAGATTATGATGATGAGCAGGGCAGCTGGGGTATAAATTAATTCTTTCATTTGCATCTCGATCGGGGAAGTTGTAGTTAATTGTTACGCGGTTAATAGAATGCACCTGGCTGATTTGATTAACGCCGGATGATGGGAAAGTGTTCCCAACAGACGATTATAGACGAATTTTACCTTTTCCGAGACCAATATCATAAACCCGCGAATCGATTATTAAATATTTCAAAGTATAGTTCTGTTGGCACTTTATTTGCAATGAATCCTACCGGATCAAGGATGGGAATCCTCGATAGGGTTTCCATATTAGAGATAAAATTCTGGAAGTATAAAGTTCGAGGTTTGGGAATAGATTGATAAGGAGTTGCGATGTATAAGATTTTATCCATCGATGGTGGGGGAATAAGAGGAATTATCCCGGCTCGCCTACTGGAAAGGCTGCAGATCCACGAACCAGGCCTGGTTCAAGAATTTGATCTGTATGCGGGGACCTCCACCGGGGCGGTCCTGGCAGCTGGATTCGCCTATGGCTTTCAACCAAGGTTTATGCGCCAGATGTA
>JBEQLH010000310.1:1522-3813 GCA_040326075.1 Anaerolineales bacterium | reverse complement strand
GCAAAATCCGATCAGAATTACAAGAATTAACTATCAATAATTGAAAATGCACCAGCCGTTAATCCAACGGCTGGTTTATAGTTTAAAAACTTGACAATGAGATATTATTGGTATAGTTTATGAACGAACATTCGTTGAGGAGGGAATCAGCAATTTTTCTTGTCTTCTGCGCGCTGGAATGGTTGTTGACCATCTGAGCACGATCACCCTGAATGACGTGAATGAAGACATACTTCATGAAAAGCTGGCAGAAGTTGGGATTGAAGTGGTGCACCTGGAAAGAGCTGACCCGACGTTGGAAGATGTGTTCCACTCGCTGGCAACCAGCAGAGTGTCGAAAGGGCAAGATGATGCAGGATGATTGAAATTAACCTATGAAGAAAGTGCGCATAGACGTTTTATTGGTCGAACAGGGATTAGCTGAGAGCCGTTCATTAGCCCAACGCCTGGTAATGGCAGGACAGGTAAGGGTGAATGGACAGGTTGTACCCAAATCCTCAGTTACCTATTCACCGAATGCGTCAATCGAAATAGATCGAGGAGCTCGATATGTTTCCAGGGGAGGGGAGAAGCTGGAAAGCGCCTTGCGGAATTTTGGGATCGAGATTTCAGGTAAGGTATGTGCTGATGTGGGGGCTTCTACTGGCGGTTTCACAGATTGTCTACTCCAACATGGTGCCCAGAAGGTATATGCGGTCGATGTCGGTCGAGGTATTCTGCATTGGAAGCTGCGCCAACGACAAGATATCGTGATCCTGGAGGGAACGAACGCTCGTCACTTGGAACGCTTGCCGGAGCCTGTGGGCCTGGTAACGATCGATGCCTCATTTATCTCCTTGAAGATTTTGCTTCCGGTGATACGTGGTTGGTTCCGGGAATCTGGTGGTGAGACGATTGTGTTGATCAAACCGCAGTTTGAAGCTGGGAAATCCGAAACAGCTCACGGTAAGGGAGTGATCCGGGACCCAGAAATACACAAACAAGTCATTTACGATGTGCTCGGTTCTGCTGAATCGGGAGGTTATCAAATAACAAATCTGATGAAGTCTCCCTTACTGGGACCAAAAGGTAACGTGGAATTCCTTGCATCGTTAACTTATCCTGGTCAATCCAAAAGCGACCTTCAAAGTATCATCGAGCCTATCTTCACTGTGCTCCCTCCACCGGAGGGTTGAGAGTGACAGATAGGTGGTGGAAAATCGTGTATACTTCAGCGCGTCTATGACCGATCGAATTCGAAATTTCTGTATTATTGCACATATCGATCACGGGAAATCCACTCTCGCAGATCGACTGCTGCAGTTAACCGGCACGATCTCTGATCGCGAGATGACAGAGCAGGTGCTCGACAGCATGGATCTGGAGCGGGAAAAGGGGGTGACGATTAAAGCCTCAGCAGTGAGAATGATGTACACTGCAGAAGATGGCTACACTTATGAGCTAAACCTGATTGATACACCTGGACATGTGGATTTCGGATATGAGGTATCCAGAGCACTTGAAGCCTGCGAAGGTGCGATCCTGGTGGTTGACGCCAGCCAGGGGGTGGAAGCTCAGACGCTGGCAAATCTCTATCTGGCATTGGACGCAAATTTAGAAATAATTCCAGTGATCAATAAAATTGACCTGCCATCAGCCCGTCCAGACGAGGTCGCTGATGAAGTGATGAATTTATTGGGAACACCAGCGGACCAGATTTTACGCATTTCGGCCAAGGAAGGCTTATATATAGAGGCGATTCTGGAAGCAGTCGTTGAGCATGTTCCACCGCCACGCGGTGACGCAGAAGCACCATTAAGAGCTCTGATATTTGATTCACATTACGATTCGTACAAGGGTGTCGTGGCATATGTCCGCCTGGTCGACGGGCAGATATCTGGCGATGATATCATGCTGCCAATGGCAAGCAGAGTTGAGTTTAAACCAGTTGAAGTGGGCATTTTCACCCCACAACTCAAACCAGTAGACAAATTAACTGCTGGCGAAGTTGGTTATGTTGCCACCGGGTTGAAGACAGTCCGCGAATGCCGGGTTGGTGACACCTTAACCACAATGGATCATCTTGCACCTCAGCCTTTACCAGGATATCTAAAAGCGAAACCGATGGTCTTTGCGGGGATTTATCCGGTTGAAGGTGAGGATTTCAGCGACCTGAAAGATGCTTTGGAAAAATTGCAGCTTAATGACGCCTCTCTGGTCTACCAATCCGAAACATCGCAAGCCTTAAACTTTGGATTCCGGTGTGGTTTCCTGGGAATGTTCCACATGGAGATCATCCAAGAACGAATTGA
>JBEQLH010000310.1:0-1422 GCA_040326075.1 Anaerolineales bacterium | reverse complement strand
ATGATCGTTGATTTTTTTGACCAGCTAAAGTCACGTACCCGTGGATATGCGTCTCTGGATTACCAGTTTATCGAATACCGACCAGATGACCTGGTTAAATTAGAGATCCTTGTCAATAACGAAACCGTGGACGCCCTGGCGATGATAGTGCATCGAGATAAGGCTTATCATAAGGGTCAGATGTTGATCTCTAAACTTAAGGATTTAATTCCCAGGCAGATGTATGCTGTGCCGATTCAGGCATCTGCTTCAGGCAGAGTCATCTCTCGGGCGAACGTAAAAGCTCTGCGAAAAGATGTGTTGGCCAAATGCTATGGTGGGGATATCTCCCGTAAAAGGAAGCTTCTTGAAAAACAAAAACGCGGTAAGAAGCGGATGAAGATGGTTGGCAACGTTGAGATCCCTCAAGAGGCATTTTTTGCCGTCTTGCGTTTGGAGGACGATTGAACGCAGAGGGTCGATCAAAATTTAGTGGAGTTGGTCGCTGGCTGCCAGGACTCATAATCAGTGCGATCGCTATCTGGCTTCTTTTCAGCTTCTCAAATTGGCAGGAAGTAATTCAAGCAGTTTCTTCAATTAAGCTGAATTGGTTGTTTCCTGCGCTAATTATTTTTGTAATCAGTTTGGGATTACGAGCTCTATCCTGGATGATCCTCCTGCAGAATAAAGCACCCTATGGACGTGTTTTCCTGGCACTCAATGAAGGCTATTTATTGAACAATATCTTTCCCTTTCGTTTAGGCGAACTGGGTAGGGCATTCTTGTTATCCCAGGCAACTGCATTAAGTGGGTTTTTCGTATTATCGACCATTGTTATCGAGAGGGCTTATGATTTAGCCATTGCAGCAGGCTTATTGCTGGCGACAGTTCCATTTGTGTTCGGTGTTGATATGGGCCAATCGATTGCATACTCTGTGTTGACAGTGGTTATTTTGGGATTGATTGCGATGTTCTTATTTGCCCGCAATCGTAACTGGATAAAGTCAAAGTTGGATGACTTTAGTTTGTCAAGACCATTGTTCAGAGAGCGCCTTTTACCGCGGATCGACTCAATCCTGGATGGTTTGGGTGTACTGGCACGCTGGGATCAATTTCTATTGAGCGTCTTCTTTATGTTACTAAGCTGGTTCTTTGGAGCAATGGAACTTTATTTTCTGACATTGAGCTTTGGAGTTGATGTTGAATTATGGTGGATCGGCTTTGTGCTTGGCGTTATCTCTTTGGGGATTGCCATACCTTCCGCACCTGCTGGATTGGGAGTGTATGAAGTAGCCATGGTTGGTGCCTTCTCAATTTTGGGAGTACCAGCAGCGCAGGCGTTGGGGATCGCTGTCGTCGCTCATCTGATCCAGATCTCGTTCACAGGCATTATTGGTATGTATGGGATTTTCCGAGATGGTGAAACCCTGGCAAGTTTGTATC
>JBEQLH010000309.1:0-3816 GCA_040326075.1 Anaerolineales bacterium | reverse complement strand
GCGGAGCGAGAAATTGGGAAATAGGGCTCTTGCCCGAAAGTTATGAGACATCAGGAGGTGCAATCGAAACCAATGCCAGATGATGATGCTGAGATATCGAAGAATTTGAAATCGAAATGAAACCTGGAGATAAAAATATAGGAGGAATATATGTCAGATGAAATGTATGAGAAGCTCGCTCAAACAGTCATCGAAGGCGAACCCGACGACGCAGAGACATTGGCCAAACAAGCGCTCGCTGACGGGCTTGACCCCTTGACCTGCATCAACGAAGGACTGACCAAGGGCATTCAAAAAGTGGGAGAATTATTTGCCAGCGGCGAGTATTTCTTACCAGAGCTGATCATTGGCGCCGAAGCGATGAAAAGAGCCTTAGCTGTGCTTGAACCAGCCATGGCTGGTGACCAATCGAGAGAAGTCGTTGGTCGAGTTGTGCTGGGCACAGTTGAGGGCGACATGCACGAGATCGGAAAAACTTTGGTCGGGACCATGTTGGTAGCCAATGGTTTCCAGGTTTTCGATATCGGGGTGGATCAGAGTGCCGGGGAATTCGTCGCCGCGGTGAAAGAGAACAATGCCGACATCGTTGGCGCATCAGCCCTATTGACGACGACTATGCTGCAGCAGAAAAAGCTGATCGAAGCTTTAGAGGAAGCAAATCTCAAGGATAAGGTGAAAGTGATGGTCGGCGGCGCGCCAGTCACTGAAAGCTTCGCCTCAGAGATTGGCGCCGACGGTTATGCTGAGGATGCCATCTCAGCTGTCGATCTGGCTTACCGGCTGGTCGATGCACCTGCATAAATTATCCACACCAATGGGTTTTAAAAACCCCCTACACATCCAAAAGGAGGATGAAATGATTAAGAAACGTAAATTATGGTTGCTGACCGCAGTGATGATCATCGCTGCGATGAGTCTCTTCGCCTGCGCACCAGCAGAGACATTGGAGCCGACTGAAGCCCCACCAGAAACGGCTCCTACTGAAGCTGAAGCACCACCTCCAGAGGTGGAACCAACCGAAGCGCCACCACCCGAGGAAGAGCCAACAGAACCTCCCCCCCCTGCAGAAAAAACCAGCATCACAATTCTTATTCCGGATAATCCAGCTGAATTCCATGGATACGGCGCTGGTACAGGCTTTGAAGAGGCAATCAGTGAGTTGGTCATGCTTTCTGTAGCGGAAGTTGATGACCAAGGAAACTACTTCCCTGAATTAGCGACTGAAATTCCCACCGTCGAAAACGGCGGCGTGGTCATGGATGAAGAGACCTGGGAGACGACCGTTACCTGGCATCTTCGCGATGATATCTACTGGGAAGATGGTGAGCAGGTTACCGCCGATGATGTCATCTTCACTTGGGATGCATTTCTAGCCGCGGAAATATGGTCGTCAGCAACAGATGCTACTGAATCTGTGGAAAAGGTAGATGATTTCACTATAGTTGTGAAGTACTATTATCCAAATCCTGAATATGTAACTCACTTTGGTGGAGAAGATTTCCCCATCTATGCTGAGCATTACTGTGATGCCGATCAGGGATACTGGGAGTGGGATTGCAACCGCCAGCCGTTGAGCAGTGGTCCATATATACTTGAAGAGTGGGTCGCAGATGACCACCTGACGTTTGTGCGCAATGAGAATTATTACGAAGAGGGCAAACCGTACATCGACGAGGTTATTTTCAGGATCGTTCCAGAAGAATCTGTGAAGAGAGCGATCATGGACGAAGGTGAAGCGGATGTGCACTACTGGCCTGCAGAGAACAACGCAATTTCTTACCAGGAAGAGGGCAATGGCACTAAATGGGCAGTATCGCCAACCGAGCGCTGGGTAATGAAATTATTCCCCAACACCAAGGCGAGAGGCGAACCACCAGGCGCAGAAGAGACACCACACGCATTCCTGGCTGACAAACGAGTTCGTCATGCTCTGCGTATGGCGATTGACGTGGATACCATTATTAATGATATCTTCCTTGGATTCGGTGAACCTGTCTGGTCTGAATTCTTCCGACCTCCATTCGAAGATAGCTGTGGAATCCCCAGGCCAGAATTTGACCTGGAAGGCGCTGCTGCGCTTCTGGAAGAGGCCGGCTGGACCGATACGGATGGTGATGGGATCCGGGAATGCCATGGCTGTGAGAATGCCGAAGAAGGCGACTTAATGACCATGGAATTCATTATCTATGCTGAATACGGCGAAACTCTGGAACTGGCACACCAATTTATCGCCGAGGCCTGGGCCAGTATCGGTGTTCAGACAGATCTACAGATCATTGAAGGCGCTGTCTTGTGGGCACAAGTAGAGGATGGCGGAATTGAGTTGGCTGGTAATTTCGAAATGGATATGTGGGATAACGGTTATGCGGGAGTTGATCCAACAAGCTACCTTTGGGATTACTATTACTATGCCGAGGATAGCGAATGGAACTTAGCCAATTGGACAGGCGAGGAAGCTGAAGAAGTTGCCGCATTGATAGATGAGCTCTATACGGTGGATGAAGAATATCGCCTAGAAGTCTTTTGTGATATTGCCTTGATTCTCGAAGAGGAGTTACCGGCAATTGAGCTTTTCTCGACACTCGAGATGTTTGGCCTTTCAGACCGGATGCAAGGTGTAAGACCCACAGCTTTTGACATTTTGACCTGGAACGTCGCTGATTGGACAGTCACCGAGTAGGTTTTTGGAAATGTTTGAGTAGATTGGATGTATGGGAGGGGTTCGAGTATTGAACCCCTCTCCTATTCAATTTTAAAAAGGTGTGAATATGGGACAATATATCGTTCGACGTTTGCTTCAAGCCATCCCAATGTTATTAGTGGTAAGTATTGTTCTTTTTGCGCTTGTAAATTTGGCACCTGGTGGACCCCTGTCCCAATATAGCCGTTCGAGACGTATGACTGCTGAAAGAGCAGCGGCACTCAAGCGGCAATTCGGTCTGGATAAGCCCCTGCCAGTTCAATATATTGTCTGGTTGGCCGGGAACGACTGGATGGCAGTCGATACCGATGGCAATGGGATAACCGACAGCTATGGCACCCGCAAAGGCGTTTTACGTGGCGATTTTGGCTTCTCCTACAATACCCGTGAACCGGTTATCAACGAAATCCTTGATCGATTGGGTAATACGATATATTTAATGACTGTCACGCTTATTGTAGTTGGTCTTTTAGCAATCCCAATTGGCATTATTTCGGCGGTGAAACAATATTCTAAATTTGATCTTGCCGCCACCACACTTTCGTTTATGGGTCAGGCTATCCCCGTGTTTTGGCTGGGACTTATCCTTATCCTGATATTTTACGCCATCCTGGAAAACCCGTTTACGGGTGAACCCCTCTTGCCCTCCGGCGGCATGTATACCATCGGAGAGGAGTTTTCGCTTTGGGATAGGATCAGGCACTTGATCCTGCCCGTTACCGCGGGTATGGTGGGTTGGGTAGCCTGGTATTCCCGCTTCCTGCGCTCCAGTATGCTTGATGTGAAAAACCAGGATTACATCCGTACAGCAAGAGCAAAAGGACAAGTTGAACGATTAGTTCTCTACAAGCATGGCTTAAAAAATGCGCTAATTCCTTTGGTGACCATGTTTGCTCTGGATTTCCCAACCATTTTCGCGGGTTACCTGTATATTGAGCTGATTTTTTCTTGGCCTGGCATGGGGCGGCTGTACTATAATGCTGCCACAGCCCGAGATTACCCAATATTGTTAGCGGTTCTGATAATTGGCGCGGCCATCGTTATTCTCAGCAATTTATTTGCCGACATTGCTTATGGATTTTTAGATCCTCGAGTTCGATATGAATAACCAAAGG
>JBEQLH010000078.1:0-11228 GCA_040326075.1 Anaerolineales bacterium | reverse complement strand
TCCCGTGGTGTAGTGGCCTAACATGCGGCCCTGTCAAGGCCGAGATCGCGGGTTCAAATCCCGTCGGGACCGCTATAGAATTAACAACCTGGTCAAAATGACCAGGTTTTTTTTTGAACATTATGACAGGGACGATTCTCCCCTCTTACTTTTTTCCCCTGGTAAGTGAATCATCAAAACAAAAACACTATTTTTTTGATCCCAACCTCTTGTGGGTTGCACGCATACAGGTATCCATAACAACTTTTAGCCCTGCTTCACGAGCTGTCTCCGCAGCCACCTCATTGATAACTCCTTCCTGCATCCAGACAACTTTTGCGCCGATCTCGATTGCTTGATCTACAATTTCTGGCACCGCTTCATTTCGTCTGAATACCTCAACAACATCGATTTGTTCGGGGACAGAGAGTAAATCAGGATAAGATTTCTCCCCAAGGATTTCCTGGAGGTTTGGATTTACCGGGATTATCCGGAATCCTTGGGACTGCAAATATGCAGGTACAGAATGATTCGGTTGCTCAGCCTTATTGGAAATTCCCACCACAGCAACAGTTTTTGCTGATTCAAGGATTTCCTTGAGATCTTCATCACTTGTTTCTATTGAGTTTGACATTGGCATAGTTCCTAATTCGACTTTCTGAAAATCCACTGGCAAACAAATTTGAAATCGCGTTCTTCCAGGCTTGGAAAATACTTTAATCTCCCCAGCATGTTTTTGAACGATGTTGTAACTGATATTCAACCCCAATCCAGTACCTTTTCCTACCGCTTTGGTGGTGAAGAATGGACTAAATATCTCTCTCTGGATGTCATCAGGAA
Source organism: Anaerolineales bacterium (assembly GCA_040326075.1). Classification (GTDB taxonomy): domain Bacteria; phylum Chloroflexota; class Anaerolineae; order Anaerolineales; family UBA4823; genus PFL25. The sequence goes on along the minus strand of JBEQLH010000078.1, from coordinate 10,409 downwards.
TACCCGGACCATTATCAATTAATTCTACAATCACCCAATCACCTTCTTGTTGTGTGTTTATTTGAATTTTCCCCTGTCCATCCATCGCATCTATTGAATTGTCGATGATATTCGTCCAGACTTGATTCAACTCACTTCCATAGGCCTGGATCATCGGTAAATCTTCGACGTAAGCACGCTTCACTTCCACCCCTTCTTTCAATTTATGTCTCAACATCACCAAGGTATTGTTCAATCCTTCGTGGATATCAACTGCCTGGATTGGTGCCTGATCCAAATACACGTATGATTTTAACGATTTTACGATTTCAGAAATCCTCTCAGCTCCCTGGTTTATTTCCTCCAATAAACTATACATAGAAAAACTCGCCCCCAGCCAGGCGATAACTTCAACCAATTGTTTTGGTGAAAAATCAGCTGCAAGTTTATTTAAATTTGTTTCGTCAAAATCCAAATCTACTAAAAGAGGAGCATATTCCCAGGCATCAGGGATCTTATGATCGTCAAGCCACCCTTCAATTTCGAACTCCTTGTCGCTTCTCTCCAGGGGATCAACATCAAAAGGATTGGCAGCTCTTTCACGAACGGTGATATTCAATTCGTGCAAACCATCCCAACTTTCGGGGGAAAGCTCGAGTTTCGATAATCCCAGCTGTGCATCTTGCAGCTCGTTTATCACAGAATTTAATTGAGATGTACCTCTCTGAGCGGCAGCAGCTGGGTTATTCAATTCATGTGCGATTCCAGCAGTCAGGGTTCCCAGCTGCGCCATTTTTTCGCTTTGGCGCAGCATAAGCTCAGTTGATCTCAACCTGGAGGTGATGGTAAATAGCAATGAACGTGCAGCTGAAGGGCTGGTATTTAGCAATTCATCAAGCTGTTCGTGGCTGATTGCGAGTAAGACACTATCAGTACGCGCTCTCCCACTCGCAAAACGTGGTGCTGCCTCCAACAAAGACATTTCACCGATTACTTCGCCTGATTTTCGGACAGCGAGCTGCACATTTTTCCCACCTGAAGCTTTAAGTATTTCAATTTCGCCTTTTTCAATGACATATGCTTTATCACCTGGAGATCCTTCTGCAAAAAGCTGTTCTCCGGCACTTATCTCTACCTCATTTACCATTTCACAAAGACGATCGAGATCGTGATCTGGGAGACTGGAAAAAAGAGGAATCTTCTTTAGAAAATCATACATTCTACTATACCGTTTTTAGATATTGGTGAACCAATGCAACGGCGACCGCGCCTTCTCCAACAGCGGAAGCCACACGCTTCATTGAATGGTGGCGCACATCACCAGCAGCGAAGATGCCTGGCACACTGGTTTCTAACAGGTATGGATCCCGATTCGGTTTCCAACCTTTTGGTCGTTTTCCATCAACCATTAAATCTGATCCCGTGACAATAAAACCAGCCCGATCTCTTTCAACCAATCCAGAAACTAAATCAGTCGGTGGAACGGCACCGATAAAAATAAACATGGCCGCGGCTGGCAATGTCTCGCTTATCCCAGAATCTAAATTGGAGATGGTGATTTTTTCGAGTCGACTATCTCCTATCACTTCAAGCACTTCAGACCTTAATAAAACTTCAATATTCGCGGTATTGCCAATCTGATCGACAAGATATTGAGACATCCCGGCTTCCAATGAGCTTCCCCGGACTAACATGGTAACCTTCTTCGCATACCTCGAGAAGAACATTGCTCCCTGGCCAGCTGAATTGGCACCACCGACAACATAAACCTCTTTGTCTCGGTAATAGGCTGCTTCGGTCAGTGCTGCGCCGTAATAAATCCCTGCACCGGTGAGGTCATCCACCCCTGGTACCTCTAGGCGGCGCACATTCACACCAGTAGAAATTAAAATTGCGCGGCCGCTTATCTTACTTCCATCAACCAATTCGATATGTCTGTAAAGGTCATCCACTCCGACTTTGGCCGCTTCCTGGGGGCGTAGGATTTCAACTCCAAAACGCAATGCCTGGGTTGTAGCGCGCCTTGCCAGGTCCGCTCCTGATACCCCCTGCGGAAAGCCCAGGTAATTTTCAATCCGAGAGCTGGTCCCAGCTTGTCCACCTGTGGCTTCTTTCTCAATCATCACGGTAGTCAGGCCTTCGGACCCCCCATATACAGCTGCTGCTAAACCAGCTGGTCCAGCGCCAACAATAATCAAATCATAGAACGGTTTCTCGGCTTTGGTTTGCAAACCCAGCTTCTCGGCAACATCTTGAATTGAGGGGTCGAGCAATGTTGTCCCGTCTGGGAAAAATACCCCAGGTAAACGGTGCTGACCTTCACTGACCGATTCAACTAAATCACGCGCTTCAGTATCCAATTCGATATCTAACCACTGGTAGGGGACCTGGTTTCTTGCCAGGAAATCCTTCACCGTATGGCTGCTTGATGACCATAATGTTCCAGCCACCCGGATCCCGTCATATGGAAGGGGAACCGTCGCAATCCAATCGCTCAGCAAATCATCCAAGACTGGATAAAGGTTTTCTTCTGGGGGATCCCAAGGCTTCATCAAGTAATAATCCAGGCCAATGTCATTAATACTCGAAATAGCAGCTTGCGTGTCCGCATACGCGGTTAACAGCACCTTTCGAGCTTGTGGATACAGTTTTGAAGCTTCACCAAGGAAATCGGTTCCACTCATTTTTGGCATTCGCTGGTCAACGAGATAAAGCGCAACAGGGGTATTTCTTTGTTTAAGTTTCGTCAGCGCATCCAAAGCATCCTGTCCATTTGTAGATTTGACAATTCGATATTCACTCCGGAAATGCTTCCGCAAATCTCGTTCTACAGCATTGAGCACCTGGGGCTCATCATCAAGGATCATGATAACTGGTGTAGGCATTTTTCCTCCTTACTTCTTGTTTAAATCGATTATGATACTTTCCCTCGTATAAATGGCAGCTGCATCCCAAATTTTTGCTTGTACCAGAATCTATGAACCTAAATTTGTTCGCAATATAAGGTTGATTTGGTGTGAGGGCGAAAAATACTTATCAAGCTGTGAAATTAAACTGGGTGCGTTCGACCTCCCTGCTTATACCACAACTTAAACCTTGAATCGAAAGGATTTTATAATTAATTGTTGATTTTTATAGGCTCTTCCCGAAAAGATTGATTAAATTACGAATTATTACCCCGTTCAGAACTTTGCCATAAATTAGGGAGTCTTACGTGGTATTATCTACCTATTATATCCAATTAGTTACGTTTTAGGGGAAATTCCTTGGTTAATCTGCTAAATTTCCGAGACAAATTTCAAAGGAAAGGGTAAAATTTTATCCATTCCTTTATGTCATACCTTATTGATCTCGAATGTCCCCAATGCCACCAGGTCTTCTCAGCAGAGAAAGAACAAACTTTCTGCCATGAATGCCACACACCTATCCTGGCTCGCTACGATCTTGCGAAATTGCGAAGAGATTTAAATCGAGATGAACTTCAACTTCGACCACATGGAATGTGGCGCTGGCGAGAACTGCTTCCCATTCACAACCTGAATTATATAGCAAGCCTTGGCGAAGGAGACACTCCGCTGCTCCCATTACCCAGACTGGGCAAGATGTTGGGTATCCCAAAACTTTGGGCGAAAGATGAAAGTGTAAATCCAACCGCCAGCTTCAAAGCCCGCGGCCTCAGCGCAGCTGTTTCTAAAGCCAAAGAGATCGGACTCAACAAGCTGGCCATCCCTACTGCAGGCAACGCAGGAGGGGCATTAGCTGCTTACGCCTCCCGGGCAAGGATGAAATCAACAGCTGTAATGCCAGGAGATACACCAAAGGCGATTATCAATGAATGCCAGTTATATGGTGCCAAAGTTGTTTTAATTGATGGATTAATCTCTGATTGTGCACAAGTCGTTGCTGAGATGACCTCATCAGGTGAATGGTTTTCGGTTTCCACATTTCGTGAACCATATCGTCTAGAAGGTAAAAAAATAATGGGGTTTGAACTGGCAGAAACATTCAAGTGGCGCCTGCCAGATGTGATCATCTACCCAACCGGTGGCGGAACAGGCTTGGTTGGGATGTGGAAAGCATTCCTGGAACTGCAGTCCTTGGGATGGTTGGAAAGTTCACACCTCCCAAAGATGGTATCAGTACAGTCAGAAGGTTGTGCTCCAGTGGTGAAGGCTTTCCAGTCTGGATCAGAATATTGTGAATTTTGGGAAAATGCTGAGACAATAGCAGGTGGAATCCGGGTACCTCTCAGCCTGGCAGATCGATTAATTTTAAAAATAATCAGAGAGTCTGGTGGTTCGGCAGTTGCTGTTAAAGATGAGGCAATGATTGCTGCGCAAAGTCAGCTAGCAAAACAAGAGGGAATTTTCGCCTCGCCGGAAGGAGCTGCAACATTGGCTGCTGTCAATCAGCTCCTTGTTGACGGTACAATTCAACCCACTGAGAGTGTCGTGTTATTCATTACCGCATCAGGTGTAAAATATATTTAATTTCAATTATTGGTCACGAACATTTTTTTTGAGGAGGTGATAAAACATTATGAGTGCTAAAGTTTTGGTCTTAGTTGGTACCCGCAAAGGTGGTTTTATACTTTCAAGTGATCGCAGCCGAAAGGATTGGGAAGTAAGTGGACCATTATTCAAAGGATGGAATGTGATGCATATGAATTATGATCAACGCGATCAGCGAATTCATGCTGCGGTTGTACATGATGTCTATGGTCCGAGCACCCATTACTCAGATGATTTTGGTGAAACCTGGACTCAATCCAGTGCCTCACCAAGTTTTTCACGTCCATCCCACTCTGGACGTCCATTGGGTACTCCGGATGAAGCAAAAAGTCCTTATGAAGCCCAAGAGCAGGCAGAAAAAGTCCTCAAGGTTTGGCACATTAAACCAGCTGGCAAAGAGAAACCGGGAGTCTTATACGCTGGAGTTGAACCAGCTGCATTCTTTATATCAAAGGATCATGGAGATACCTGGAACCTGAATGAGAATTTGTACGATCATCCTCATCGTGAAAAATGGTTTCCTGGTGCGGGTGGTTTGTGCCTGCACACAATACTTCCGGACCCGGCTAATGCTGAGCGAATTTATGTGGCAATTTCCACTGGAGGTTGCTACCGGACAGATGATGGCGGCAAAACCTGGAATCCTTATAACAATAATGTAAGAGCTGATTTCCTGGCCAATAAGTTCCCTGAATATGGTCAATGTGTGCATAAAATGGTCATTCACCCTACCCAACCCAACAGACTTTTTCAGCAGAATCATTGTGGTGTTTATCGCAGCGATAATAATGCAGAAGATTGGATTGATATAGGAGAAGGGAGATTACCCAGTCGCTTTGGATTTCCCATTGCAGTTCATCCACACGATCCCGAAACAATATTCATAGTATTGGAAGAGAGTGATGAATATAGAATGAGTGTAGATGGCAGCTTTGCCGTTTGGCGAAGCCAGGATAGTGGAGAAACTTGGGAACGAATCACAAATGGCTTACCTTCTCGTGCTCATTTGGTCGTTTTACGTGAAGCGATGGCAACTGACCTCCTTGAAGAGGCCGGTATTTATATTGGAACAAGCGGCGGACAGGTTTTTGCCAGTCGAGATTCCGGCGATTCCTGGCAATCAATCGTCGATTATTTACCCCGCATCCTTTCAGTAGAAACTGCCACAGTCGAATAAAAACTTTTTCTTTTTCGATATTACGATCGGGAGAAATTCATGGATGAGGCAGCATTCTTGGTTGAGCTATCGACAATTTATCCAGATGATAGACTTCTAACGAAACAAGCCCAGCTGGTTACCTATGCATCAGATGCCCTTACATCCTATCAAGTTCGACCGCTAGCAGTTGTACTACCTGAAACGCAGGAAGAAGTCATCCAGACAGTAAGAAAATGTCATGAATTTAAAGTCCCGTTTGTCGCCCGAGGGAGTGGAACGAGTCTCTCTGGTGGCTCTCTCCCGATCGCGGGTGGCATCGTAATCGCCTTAAATCGTCTCAATAGAATCATTCGTCTCGATGTTGAGGACCGGTTCGCTGTCGTAGAATGTGGTGTGATCAATATTGATGTAAGCCTGGCTGCAGCAGCACATGGTCTGTATTTTGCCCCTGATCCATCCAGTCAATTGATTTGCACAATAGGGGGCAATTTAGCCTTCAATTCAGGTGGTGCTCATTGTCTGAAATATGGCATGACCAGTAACCACATATTAGGCTTAAAAGCAGTTCTTCCTGATGGTGAAGTAATTGAATTAGGGGGTAAAAGCTTAGAAAGTATTGGTCCTGACTTAGTTGGCCTTTATGTGGGTTCCGAGGGCTTATTCGGAATTGCCCTTGAAGTAACACTGCGCTTATTACCAAAACCTGAGGCATACCGGACGGTATTGGCAGCATACCACTCACTTGAAGCTGCTGGAAATGCCGTTTCGATGGTCATCGCTGCTGGGCTTTTACCAGGTGCACTTGAGATTATGGACAATTTAGCAATCCAGGCAGCTGAAGCAGCAGTTCAAGCTGGATATCCACTGGATGCTGTCGGCTTATTAATTGTTGAACTAGACGGTGAATCAAATGTTGTTGAGAAGGAATTTAGCTCCTTGATGGAAGTTATGGAGGAATCCGGGGCATACGAAATTCAAATAGCTGATGACGCTGATCAGCGGGCAAAGATTTGGAAGGGTCGCAAAAGTGCATTTTCAGCGGTTGGCAGGCTCAGTCTAGATTACCTGGTCCAAGATGGAGTTGTACCTCGCAGCCAACTAAGCCATGCCTTGAGTGAGATCAAAAGATTGGGGGAACAAAACGATATCCAGATTGCTAATGTATTTCATGCTGGAGATGGCAATCTCCACCCATTAATCCTTTTTGATGGACGCGATGACGCCAACCTTGCGAGGGCTGAAGAAATTGCAGGTGAAATTCTCCAGATGTGCATCGATCTGGGGGGATCCATTACTGGGGAACATGGAATTGGTGTGGAAAAGCTTAAATACGTGCCAGCCATGTTCTCCGAATCTGACATTAACGTGATGCAATCAATCCGTTTGCATATTGACCCCCACGAGTTGTCAAACCGTGGGAAAATGCTCCCTGGTGACGTAAAAACCGCCAAAATCCATTGATTTCCACTATCATCTACTCTTACAACGAGATTATCCATGAATAATGGTCATATAGAAGAAATTGGTGAATTTATCCAATCTCACTCCCATATTTTAGCTTATGGCGGTAAAACTAAAACCGCATTAAAGGCTCCAACTGAGATCGCTACACTTGATTTGTCTGAGATCAGCGGTGTAATTGAATACGAACCCAGCGAATATACTTTCACTGCATATGCAGGAACGCGACTTGATGAAGTCAATCAAATGCTAGCCGAAAATGACCAATTCTTACCTTTCGATCCTTTGCTGAGTGAACTCGGAGGGACACTTGGTGGAACTGTCGCTGCAAATATGAACGGACCGGGAAGATACCGTTTTGGGGGAATCCGCGACTTTGTGCTGGGCGTTAAATACTTCGATTATCAGGCTAGATTAATCCGTTCAGGAGGAAAAGTTGTCAAGAATGCAGCTGGATTTGATATCCCAAAATTAATGGTTGGTAGTCTTGGGAGTTTTGGTGCATTGGTCGAATTGAGTTTCAAGGTTTTTCCGAGCCCCGCTGAGTACACAACAGTAATTTCAAGCCATCCAACCTTAAGAAGTGCATTGGATTGCCTGGTTCGACTCAGTACAAGTCCAATTGAGATTTATTGTTTAGAGCTAGAACCAGGTGATAATAGATATCTCCTCAGAATACGCCTAGGAGGTTTTCGCGAACAATTCACCAATCGGATTGAACGATTAAAGCAATTAATTGGTGACCTGGAGATCATGGATAGCAATAAAGAGGAGAATTACTGGAGAAAAATCCGAGAATTTCAATGGCTGCCAGATGACACCTCCCTAATTAAAATCCCACTCACACCGAAGTTGGTTCCAAAACTGGACAAATTTTTAGAAGCAAATGATACCGTCCGTCGCTATTCTGCCGGGGCAAACATTGCCTGGGTTGCCTGGCCTCATCAGATTGATAATTTACACCATTATCTTAAAAGCGAAAACTTAGCCGGACTTACAATACTTGGTTCGACTGACCAGAACCGCATAGGTGCGTGGGAGCCTGGGGTTTTTTATCAGCGAGTCAAAGAAGCCCTCGATCCATCAGGGAAATGGGCAACGGTATAAAGAAATGAAACATAACATTCCTTTAGAACAATATGGACCTCTTGCCACGGAGATGGCGAATGCAGTCGCTAAATGTGTACATTGTGGTTTTTGCTTGCCAGTCTGCCCCACATACAATGTACTCCATCAAGAGATGGATTCACCCCGCGGCAGAATCATTTTGATGAAATCTGTCCTAGAAGGGATTATTGATCTTGAAGATATCATGCCCTACATCGATCATTGCCTGGGATGCCTGGGTTGTGAATCCGCCTGCCCATCCGGTGTAGCATACGGGGAGCTTTTATCCCCCTTCAGATCATATGCTGAGGAGCACCTACACAGACCAGGAGAACAGAGATTGATCCGCTGGGTAACAAAAGAGACCTTACCATTTCCTGAACGATTTCACCTGGTTACTCAAGTAGGAAAATTCGTTAAACCAGCATCAGCAGTATTCCCCTCTCGGTTCAAGTCCATGTTGGATCTTATACCGGACAGTACTCCACACCAACAAAGCCTACCCTTAGTATATAAAGCACAAGGTACCAGGCGTGCAAGAGTTGCTCTCCAAATTGGATGCGTACAGCAGGTTCTCGCTCAAGAGATAAACTGGGCAACTTTACGGGTCCTTGTCCGGAATGGGATTGAAGTCGTAATCCCTCAAGACCAGGGTTGTTGCGGTGCACTGGCCATGCACACTGGGGATAAACTCACCGCGCGGTCCTTTGCTATCAATAACTTGAATTCCTTTCCTAACGATGTGGATGCCATAATCACCAATGCAGCCGGTTGTGGATCAAGTATGCATGAATATCCTATGCTATTTAAAGGGACTGAATTCGAAGAAGCTGCGATAACCTTCTCTCAGAGAGTTTCCGACATCAGTGTCTTTTTGAACAAGATTATTATTGAACCCTTTCCACCAAATAACAATCCAATTACGATTGCTTACCAGGATGCATGCCACCTTGCCCACGCTCAGGGAATAACCAAAGAACCCAGGGAGTTATTATTGAAAATCCCCAATTTGACCATACTTCCGATCAATGAGGGAGATCTGTGCTGCGGATCTGCAGGTTCATACAACCTGGAGCACCCCGAGATCGCTCACAACCTGGGTCATCGAAAAGCTGTAAACATTATTGATACTGGAGCAGATGCAGTTGTTTCCGGAAATATCGGTTGTCTAATTCAACTACGCGCACATTTATCGCGATTGAATAGTGGGAATGGAAGATCAAATAAGCCAATTCCTGTGTGGCACACAATTGAAATAATCGACAAAGCTTATCAAGACCAGCTGCAAGCACATCAGTAATCAAAGGAGAATGGAGAATTAGGGATGCCGAAGAATAGAAAACGACTAATCACTGGCGAAGACCTTTATGCTTTAGCAGTTATATCAGACGTGCGGATTTCCCCTTCCGGGGGTCACGTCATATTTACCCAACAACGCGTAGATCCTGGTGACGAGAAGAAATACTCGAACTTGTGGGTTGTAGGGACCGATGACGGTAAGCCATCACAGTTTACTTTCGGGGATCAGGAAGATTCCCAACCCAGGTGGTCACCAGACGGGGAAATGATAGCTTTTCTATCCAATCGTGGTGATAAGGAAAAACCACCCCAAATTTTCCTCATCCCCTTTCGTGGTGGAGAGGCGCGAAAACTAACTGATATCGAAGGAAAGATTGGCAGTTTCAGTTGGTCACCAGATGGAAAGAAATTTCTGTGCAAAGTTCGAAAAACTGACCAAGAAATCCTGGATCGCCAGGATGGTGAAAAGAAGAAAGAATTAGGAACTGTTAAGCGACACTATGATCGCGTATTCTATAAGTTAGATGGTGAGGGATATTTGCCTCACGAACGCTGGCATATTTGGACGGTAAGTGCAAACACAGGCCAAGGGAACCAATTAACCAAACATGAAATTTTTGACGAGACTGATCCAACATGGTCTCCAGATGGAAAGTTAATCGCCTTCATGTCTAACCGGAGTACTGATCCAGATTTGGAACCCGATGCTGTGGACTTGTTTGTTATGGCAGCATCTGGAGGTAAATCACGAAAAGTTAACACACCACCAGGTGAAAAAAGCATGCCGAGTTTCTCGCCGGATGGACGTTACATCGCATATTTTGGTACAGAAGGATATAAAAACTGGTTTAAGAATCAAGGTCTATGGATCGTCCCAACAGATGGCTCCGGTG
>JBEQLH010000077.1:2146-11244 GCA_040326075.1 Anaerolineales bacterium | reverse complement strand
CTGGCAGCGGGGATATATCCACTTCCGAATGACTTTCAATTTCAGCCAGCACTAAGCCATTTAAATTACCTTCAAAGACATCAAGAGAATAATCAAATCCAGCATGTTGGTAGCGATAGCGGCGTTTGGTTATGGTTGAACCACCCAAGGGGGTTAAAACCTGATATTCTGCTTCATCCAGGTAAAAATTGGTCATCAAGGTTTGATGGGCATCCAGTTCAGGTGTCTGGTATTTTTGACCCAATTTGAAAACCAGCGTTTCCCCTGATGGAGATTCAATGCGGCGCAGCCTTAACCTGGTGCTAGGAATATAGCGATCAATAATTCTGTGGAACGGTTCTTCTACGTTCAAGTCATCGGGAATGGTTTTCAATAGGAAACGGCGCTCTTCTTCGATCCTGGCATATTTGAGTTGGCGGTTCATATGATTAGCGAATACAAGATTCTGAATCTCCAATTGGGTGAAAAATAAGACTCAATTATCAAATGTGCGACGCACGTCCGACGTGCGTCGCACATGGTGGGCTAAGTAAGCTCATCCACCAGTGGTGGCCATTCATCGCTCTGCTCGGCCTGCTCTTTCCAGTTGCGCTTACCGCTCCAACTGTGGATGGTGATGGCGTAGACTGCAGTGCGCTTGAGCTCTTGCGCGGTGATCGGCCGGTAGTGTTCCCCCGGGCGCATGCCTGGGAAATATTTCTCGATCAGACCGTAAAGCCCGCGCTGTTCCTCTCCCTCATCCTCCACCAGGTGAATCTCCCCGAAGGCGATCACGCTTTCATATTGGATGCCGAACTCTAAGGCGATATTGGAGGGCAGCAGCTCACCCGCCTGGCTGGCTTCAAAGCAAACTTCGGGATGGCGTTCGGCGTTGGCGCGTACACGCCCGGTAATGTTGGAATGGAAATAGATCTCATGTTTTTCAGGATCGTACCAAAATAATGTCGGTGTGATAAAGGGCTGCTCACCCCAGCGGGTGGCCACATGCCCGATCTGGGCCCGGTTCAAGAAATCAACAATCCAACCATCATCACAGGCGTATTCTGAACGATGCATTTTGGTGGGTGGAGTTACCTCTAAATTGTAATCTTTTGGCATATTTGTTTACTCATTCAAGGTTTTAAGGTCAGCAAAATCTTGAGTACGTGTTGTAGATCAGACGGTTCTTTTCAGGTTAGCGACTTCGATGGGTCAACCAGTAGAAATTATGGTTGATCAGCTGGTCGAACACCCAATGCTTGATGGGTTACATCCATCTCTTTAAAATTCTCAAAGGATAAATCACGGAAGGTCAATCCCAGCTTATCCCGCAGTTGATCAAACAGGGCTGTATAGCTGTCGATGATGCGTGCCTCCCAATTGACTCCTAAATTCTCAGCTGCAGCATGGATTTGTTTTCCATCCTGTCCTTCGATCTCGGTGAAGTTGCCGTAGGGCATTTCATCCAAGGTCACCTGCAGGCCATCCAAATCGTATGTGGTGCGGTATTTCTCATACATCAGGCTTACCTGGTAGCCTAAAGCTTCGACCAGCGCACGAGCAGACTGGTAGTCACTGACGGTGAATTCGATCTCCCGCCGGGCATGTACCCCATCGATCGTCTTTCCAGGACCCTTGTAGGTCATACGAGCAGCTGTATCCTGGCGCAGGCGCAGCACCTGGGATGCTCGCGTCAACCCCCCATCGGGGGTATCAAAACGTAAATTGATCTCGTGCAGGCGCGGCTCAATAAGCTTTCCGCCAAGCGATTCCACCTTCTGTTGGAATGCTGGCATATCCAAAAGGAAAAGTTTGATCTCCAATTCCTGCTGATTGCTTCCCATATAATAACCTCGCTTTACTAAATCTCTTACACTACACTCAGCAGGGTATCTCTCTGTTCTACGCTGTCACCGGGTTTTACCCTTACACGGCTGACTTTACCATCCCGCGGGGATTTGAGCTCATTCTGCATCTTCATCGATTCGAGGATCAGGAGCACATCACCCCGGTCAACTGATTGGCCTTCGCTGACTGGAACCGTGACAACTAAACCAGGCATGGGTGCTTTCAGGTGATAGTCAACATTCCCTGGTATTCCACCACCTAAGGAAGCCCGCAATCGCCTCTCACGCTCGTCTTCTACCAAGAGCACATACTGCGACCCATGCAGCAATACCTGCCAGCCCTCCTCGCTCTCATAAATCAGCGCTTCGTATGACTTATTGTTGGCCAGGAGAGAATAGACAGTTTGTTCGCTGACCGCCTCGAAATCAATTTCATAACTAACGCCATCCACCAGAATATGGTGTTCGTCTACAATTTCGATCAGGATTTCGCGGTCATTTGTCGTTGCGACGTATTTCATCGCTGCATCCTTTCCCAGCGCCCGACCCATTTCCAGTTGCTGGTATCGCGCTCATTGCGTTGGATGATATGAGCCGCGCGCTGCGTTCGCTGGTGGGCAACCAGTGTCGCCAGTATTGCCGCTACCTCCGAAAGGTCTTTTTTACCTTCTTCAGCTGCTTTCATGGAAAAGCGTTCCTCAACAAAGCGGGTATCGTATTGCCCAGCCAGGAAGCGGGTTGAGTCCATCATCAGCTGGTGGAAGGGGATATTTGTACGGATACCGATAATCTTAAATTCCTCCAAAGCTCGGCGCATGCGCAGGATCGCTTCGCCGCGCGACTCGCCGCCCACAACTAATTTTGAGATCAGGGAATCATAATAAGGAGAGACTTCAAATCCGGGGTAGACCCCCGTGTCTAAACGGACACCAGGTCCGGTCGGCAGGATCATGTGGGTAATGCGACCAGTGGAGGGCAAATAATTATTATAAGGGTCTTCAGCGTTGATGCGGCACTCTATCGCCCATCCAGTCGAGGTGATATCCTCCTGGGCATGACGTAATTGCCGGCCCCGGGCGATGCGAATCTGTTCTTTGACGATGTCCAGGCCAGTGACCATTTCGGTCACCGGATGCTCTACCTGGAGGCGGGTGTTCATCTCCAGGAAGAAAAAGTTCTTTTCTTTATCGACCAGGAATTCAATTGTCCCCGCGTTGACATAATCGACTGCCTGAGCGGCGCGAACTGCAATTGAGCCCATCTTTTGGCGCAAATCCTCATCATCTCCGACAAAAGGGGAGGGCGATTCTTCCAAAAGCTTTTGGTGGCGGCGCTGCAGGGAGCACTCTCGTTCACCCAGGTGGATCACGTTGCCATGTGAATCGGCCAGAATCTGAATCTCTATATGGCGGGCGCCTTCCACTAACTTTTCAAGATAAACGTTGCCGTCTCCAAAAGAGGCCTCGGCTTCACGCCGGGCTGCCTGGAGCAAGCCAGGCATTTCTTCCAAACCATTAACCTCACGCATACCTTTGCCGCCGCCTCCGGCTGTGGCCTTGATCAGCAAGGGAAATCCAAATCTTTCAGCCAGAGCAAGCAGCTCTTCATCGCTGAGCGATCCCTCACCTTCTGTGCCGGGCACGACAGGCACTCCGCTGGCGATTACTTTGGCTCGCGCCACACCCTTGTCTCCCATTGCCGCGATCGAAGATGGTTTTGGTCCGATAAACGCCAGGTTTTGATCCAAACATGCCTGGGCAAAATCAGCTCGTTCGGCCAGAAAACCGTATCCAGGATGGATGGCACCTGCTTTGCTCTTCTTGGCCACCTCCAGTATTTTATCGGCGCGCAAATAAGAATCTCTGGCTGGTGCTGCACCCAGGAAATATGCTTCATCTGCCAGGCGAACATGCAGGGCTTCACGGTCTGCCTGTGAGAAGACAGCTACTGTGCCTAAGCCCAGCTCTCGACAGGCTCTGATGATGCGTACCGCGATCTCGCCCCGGTTTGCGATCAGGACTTTATTAAACATGGATTGCCTCTGAAATTATCATGCGGGTAATTCACTTTCGAACAATTTTGATTATTCGTACTTGGTCTCAATGGATAAAATTCCCATTAATAGAATAGTGTTTCAATGTGCGGTTTGAACTTCTACCTGCTCAACAGGAAAATTCACCCCTAAGAATTTTAGCATTCGCTGATTGAATTCCTCGGAAAAATCCTGTGGCAGCATATGTCCTGCGCCAGGCAGCAACCACAGGTCAGCATTTGGTATGGCGGCGGCCATATCCCGCGCGTGCTGGGGAGTGGCATGTTCATCTTCCAAGCCTTGTACGACCAGGCAAGGGCAGGCAATCTGGTTGATCACCGGGCGCATATCCCAATCCTGGATTTCTGAATTATTCCAACCATTGAACCATCCCTGGAAAAGCGCATCTGTCTTATCGCCATGAACGCGCTGCATTTTTTTCTGAAATTTAGATCCTTGTTCGAAATCACTTTTCACGGACTGGATGCCATGGCTCATTTTTGGTTCGATATAGATATGGGCAGAGACGATTACCAGGCTTGTCACCCTGTGGGGATTGTTCACCGCGTAGTACATGGCTATTTTACCCCCATCGCTGTGCCCGATCAGGGCTGCCTGATCCACCCCAAGATTATCCAAGATGGCCTGTAGATCAGCCAGGTCTTCCTCAAAATACGGCATTGACCAACGCTCACGTGGTCCGGATTTTCCGTGCCCCCAACGATCATACACCACGACCCGATAGCCAGCAGCAGCTAAAACTGGAATTTGCTCCTTCCAGGAACGTGCAGCTCCAAGGCCATGGTGCAGAAGCACAACTGCAGGTCCATCCCTGGGACCATCTGTTTCCAAGGATATCAGGTGACCATTGATGTCTACCAGGCGCTTCATAGCTTAGAGTGGGATGCAGCCATGCTTTTTGGCTGGGTTGGTGTCGCGCTTGTTTACCACCATCTCGAGGGCATTCACCAGGCGTGGGCGGGTCTCACTGGGTTCGATGACATCGTCAATATAACCACGTGAAGCCGCGATGTATGGGTTGGCGAATTTGGCGCGATATTCTGAGACTAGTTCTTCTCTGCGTTTTTCTACATCTTCCGATTGGGCAAGCTCTTTGCGGAAAATAATATTGACTGCTCCATCAGGACCCATAACCGCGATCTCGGCAGAGGGCCAGGCCAGGTTGACATCTCCGCGGATATGTTTGCTGCTCATCACGTCGTAAGCCCCGCCGTATGCCTTGCGGGTCACCACGGTCAACTTGGGGACTGTGGCTTCGCAGTAAGCAAACAGTAATTTTGCCCCGTGGCGAATTATGCCGCCGTGCTCCTGACCAGTACCGGGCATGAAGCCTGGCACATCCACAAAAGTGATGATTGGGACATTGAATGCATCGCAGAAGCGAACAAAGCGAGCAGCTTTGTCTGAGGAATTGATGTCCAGTACGCCAGCAAGGACAGAAGGTTGGTTAGCGATGATCCCGACGCTGTGCCCACCCAATCGAGAAAAACCGACCACTATGTTTTGGGCATAGTTTTCATGGATTTCGAAGAATTGGCCATCGTCCATGATCAGGTGAATGGCATTTTTGATATCGTAAGGTTTACTGGGATCATCAGGTACCAGGGAGTCCAGTTCCTCAGCCATGCGCAGGGGATCGTCAGTTGAAGGTACATATGGCGGGTCTTCCATGTTATTCTGCGGAAGGTATGACAGCAATTTGCGCATCAGGTACAGGGTATCTGCCTCAGTATCTGTGGCGACATGACACACTCCGGATGTCTCCGAGTGAACCGCTGCTCCGCCGAGGTCTTCAAAGGAAACCTCCTCGTGGGTGACGGTTTTTACCACTTCTGGACCGGTGACAAACATATATGAAGAGTTGCGCACCATGAAGATGAAGTCAGTCAGGGCGGGTGAATACACTGCTCCCCCAGCGCAGGGGCCCATGATGGCGCTGAGTTGGGGGATCACCCCGGAGGCCAAAGTGTTCCGCAGGAATATGTCTGCATACCCCCCCAGCGAGACAACTCCTTCCTGGATGCGCGCTCCGCCGGAATCATTCAGACCGATAATCGGAGCACCGTTCTTCATGGCCATATCCATTAACTTGCAAACTTTCTCAGCATGCACCTCTCCCAGACTGCCGCCAAAAACGGTGAAGTCCTGCGAGAATACATATATCAACCGTCCATCAATCGTCCCCCATCCAGTAACTACACCATCGCCAAGGTATTTTTGCTGGTCCAAGCCAAAATCACTCGTGCGGTGGACGGAAAACGCATCTAACTCACGAAAGGAACCTTTGTCTAACAGTAAATCGATCCGCTCGCGAGCAGTCGAACGACCACGGCTGTGTTGGGTTGCGATACGTTCCTCACCCCCACCCTGGCGGCTTTTTGCTCTCATTTGGCGCAGCTCTTGTATCTTATTATGATTGCTCATGCATCTCTCCGAAAAAGGTTTTTGCATCTGAGCGTGACAACGTCCAGAAGATGAATATTAATACAAACAAACTCATGCCGGCCGCGAATGGCCAGTTCTCAAACTCGTTACCCACCCTGACCGAAATGATCCATTCGAACCATTGATAGCCGAGATAAACCACCGTCAGGATGCGGGTTGCCTTTGGCGTTCTGGGGTTACCGGTCCATAATCCCCAGAATAACAACGCCCCAGCCAGGGTCACGATCAAACCTGTCAAAGCCAGGTAAAGCGGGGAAATTCCAGGCAAAGCAGCCAGAAAATTCCACAAATTAATTGATTTTACCAAACGCACCAGGTAGATGATTGTAATACTTAACACCAATAACGCAACCAGCGTTACGAGAAAAGGCCGTTTGCGATCCTGAAGAAGATTACCCAAGTCCTGACCTTTTTCCTCCATCAAGTTAATCGACCGCAAGGGTTATTTTCCCCATTTGATCGCCAGTTGCCAACCTTTCCTGGGCAGCTCTTGCTTCAGAAAGCGGGTAAGTCCGGTCCAGGACAGGTTTAAGATGACCAGAGAAGACCAGCGTCATGACCTTCTTGAAATCGCTATGTGTGCCCATGGTTGAACCGATCAGAGAAAGATGCTTGGCGAAGATGAAGCGGTTATCAATCTCAACATTGGGATTACCAGTGTTTCCCACAGTCAGGATTCGAGCTCCCCTTCCAGCCGCGCGGAAGGAATCCGGAAAGGTAGTGCCGACATTATCTACTACCACATCAGCCCCTCGCTTTTCCGTCATTTGATAGACTGCCTCGGACCAGTTTTGCTCTTGAGACCGATCGATCAGGTGATCAGCGCCCATTGATCCAGCCAGGGCGAGCTTGTCTTGACGAGACCCAACGACAATCACCGTGGCTCCAGCCAGCTTGGCGATCTGGAGACTGGCGAGGTTGACCCCTCCAGAAGCACCGACAATAAGCACAGTTTCACCTGGCTTTAAATTCCCGCGGCTGATCAGGGAATGCCAGGCGGTATGATAAACCAGCGCCGCGGCCGCAGCAGTGTGCTCATCGAACCCTTCTGGCAAGGGGAAGAGGTTGCGGGCTGGTACTGCTATATACTCTGCGTAGGTTCCGCGCTGAGTTTCACCCAATAGGCCCCAATTAATGCACCGGTTGTCCATCCCTGACAGGCAGTACTCACAAGTACCACAGCTGAGGTTGGAATTGATCACCACGCGATCACCTACAGACCAGGTTTTTACTCCATCACCCAAGGCAGCCACTTCACCGGCACCGTCTGCTCCTGGGATGTGGGGGTATTCCAACTTGAGCCCGGGCCAACCTTCTCGAACCCATAAATCCAGCCGGTTCAATGCCGCGGCTTTCAAGCGCACCAGCACCTGGCCTGGACCAGGGTCAGGGGTAGGAAAATCTGAGTACTCCAGAACATCCAGATTACCATGGTTGTAGAAAAGGATGGCCTTCAAAAAATTTGCCTCACTGAATTAATCTTGGAGGGTGATCTCCCAGATATGGACATTTCCCGGTTCTACCTGGTGCAGATCACCAATCTCCAATCTTATAGCCTGCGCGAGAGTGGTTTTTCCAAATTCGAAGCTTGCTGCAGGCTGGTCCACGGTGCCTTGCAAGATCTTCAAATACTCAACTGGTTTGGTGCCCATAGATCTGAAGAGCTGCACCCTGACCTCCGCCTGTGTGCTGCCGATTATAACCGAGAGACCGCTGAGCGACTGAGGTTCAGAGAATGTAAGTTCGATCACTGCGGGATTGGCTTCAAAGGTGCGCCCAAGTGAATGGGGATCGCCGTCGAACATATTATGTATCTGTCCAATATCCAGCATGGAATACTTGACCTGGACCGGTTCTCCATCCAGCTCAATTATCCCCGAGCGCAGGATGCGACGCTGCTGGTGTTCTTCTTCCAGGATCTGGTCAATCTCATCTACATATTTAAGCTTGGTGAAGTAAAAACCAGGTTCACCATCAGGATAGGGAAGTATCTTCTCGACCTGGATATCTTCAAATTTTCCGCTGTCAACTGTCTGCTGGTATTCACCGGGGGTCATCACAAAGATGGTGTTCGTATCCAGCGGCAGGTGTTGAAATAAATGCCCATCGATGCTTCCCATCTCTATGGGCAATGGATCGTCTAGGAAGAATCGGGCTACAACATCGGTGCCGTTTGCCCAGGTTGGTGAGAGAATAATTTTTGTCTCAGGTTCGTTCTCGATGTAATTCTCGATCTCAGGAAATAATTGCTGTGCTCCATACTGAAGGCCCCCCAGGCCATAATCCTGGTACCAGCTGGCGGCATTATTCAGAACATCCCTGAGCATGATGATGTTAATGGTGGTCAAAATGACGAACAAGCCGAGTGCCAGAGCTTTCCGCGGGAAGCGCGCGTTTTCCAACCAGGTCAAAGTTTGGTTGATTCCCAACGCGATCAGGAGCGTGGCTGGGATGACGAACACCAGGGTGCGCGTGATACCGATTTGCACCAGTGCTGCCCCAACTGGAGCCACAAGGAGAGCGATGATCAGGACCCGGTAAGCCGAGGACTTTATCCCTCGAAAGGCAAGGATCAATCCCAATGCAGCGAAAGGCAAAAATGCGAGTGAAATATGTCCATAGTCCTTCATTAAATGACGAGCCAGATCACGCTCATTTGGGAAAAACCAGTAGCCTGGACTCAGGCCATAGAGATATTCTGACCCAAATTGGGCTAATTTTTCCTTCAGTAAAAGTGGTTGGACCCAATACGAATTGAGAATCCGAAGTTGTTC
>JBEQLH010000077.1:0-2046 GCA_040326075.1 Anaerolineales bacterium | reverse complement strand
GCGGTCCGGGAGTGCAGGAACCAGGCTGGAACGATCGAGAGTAATGACACCCCTGCCCACCAGTAGGGGGTCTTAAATATATCGCGCAGCATCAAACCTACAGATACTGCAGCCAACAGACTTACCAGGACCGAGATAACCCGGGTGATGAAGACAGATTTACCGAAGAACAGATAGGGCAGAATTTGCAAATATACGCTTATACTCAGGTTGTAATAGGGGCCGTTCTTGAAGTATGTTGGCAGGAAGGTGCCTTCTTCGTCCAGGAAGTGGTCACGAGTCAGGGTCGCAGCAGTCACAGTTTGGATGGCTTCATCGCTGAAAAAATAAATCGGGAAGCGAGTCAGGCCAACCAGATGCGTGGATAAGTAGACCAGCAGGGCAAGCCCAAACAAGACCATCTCGAGCGAATGTGGCCAGTGCTGTACAGCGGTAGCAATACGCGTGCGAAACGATATGCTGCTCTCGGTTGGTTGAATGGCGATAATGGAGTCGGATCCATCCCCCCGGCTGACATTGACCGTCAGAGGTTTCGATTCCCGGTCTTCATTTCCAGGCGCGTCAGCATCTGGATTTCTTTCTGGTCTTGATTCGGGATCTGGAGGTGTCGCTGCCTCACCAGGTTCGTTTGGTTCCACTTCGAGGCTCTCCCCAAGAATCGTTTACCGTAATCCTGTCTCCATCCGGGAGATCACCAGGCGTTGAATCTCGCTGGTGCCTTCATAGATTTCGGTGATCTTGGCGTCGCGGAAATAGCGTTCCACTGGCAGTTCCTTCGAGAAGCCTATCCCGCCATGGATCTGCACAGCAGCGTGAGAGATGAACATGGATGCCTCGGATGAGAACAGCTTGGCGATCGAAGCTTCCAATGTAAAGCGCTGCCCTGTTTTTTTGGAGCGTTCTTTAGCCATTGCTGCATTGTAAACCAGCAATCGAGAAGCTTCGAGGCGGGTCTTCATATCAGCCAATTTAAATGAGATACCCTGAAAGTTGCCAATCTTCTGATTGAATGCCTCGCGTTCTTGGGCATAGGCTACGCTGGCCTCGTAAGCAGCTCCTGAAATACCCAGTGCCTGGGTTGCCACGCCTATTCGGCCGACGTCTAAAACGGTCATGGCGATCTTGAAGCCTCCCCCTTCCTCTCCCAGACGGTCTTCGACTGGTACCCGGCAATCTTCGAACAGGATCTCGCTGGTCGCTGAGGCACGGATGCCCAGCTTGGGCTCTTTCTTCCCCACCGAAAAGCCTGGCAGAGATGAATCAACGATGAATGCGGTGATTCCCTTGTGCTTCATTTCAGGTGCCGTAACGGCGAAAACGACAATATAATCAGCTACCGGTCCACTGGTTACCCATGACTTTCGCCCGTTGAGGACATAAGCATCCCCATCCCTTACTGCCTGACAGCGCAGCGAGCCCGCGTCGGAACCGGCCATTGGTTCAGTCAACGAATAAGCGCCGATCGATTTACCTGAAGCCACGGCGCGCAGGTGTTTCTGTTTCTGGGCTTCGCTGCCGAATTTCAGGATACCGTAGCAATACAGTGAATTGTTCACCGACATGATAATGCCGTGCGATGCATCTGCTTTGCAAATTTCCTCCAAAGCGAGAACATATGCGAGCGTGTCCATCCCCGCGCCCCCATATTCATCCGGCACCTCAATGCCCATGAACCCCATTTCACCCATCTTCATGATGGTTTCATAGGGAAAATCGCCGCTCTCGTCAAATTCGGCTGCGGTTGGGACGATCTCTTTCTGGGCAAAGTCGCGGGCAGCCTGGCGGATCATTTCGTGTTCTTCAGTGAATGGGAACAATTCGTTGCCGCTCATCCAATCCTCCGCAATAATATTCGTTGATGGCGCCATTATAGCATGCTGGTGATGAGGCGCACTCCCGATTCTCAAGCCTGCTTGACACTTCAGCAAAGTGGGATATACTGGCGAGAGATTTGGAGAAACCTATGAACGCAGAAGATACAAACCAACCGATTACCCCGCAGCTCTTTGAACAATTAGTGCAGCTGGCTG
Organism: Anaerolineales bacterium; assembly: GCA_040326075.1. Classification (GTDB taxonomy): domain Bacteria; phylum Chloroflexota; class Anaerolineae; order Anaerolineales; family UBA4823; genus PFL25. The sequence continues at coordinate 16 of JBEQLH010000077.1, read as the reverse complement.
CGCTGGAGTTATCCCC
>JBEQLH010000076.1:0-11248 GCA_040326075.1 Anaerolineales bacterium | reverse complement strand
AGATAATCGGTTGAACTGCTTTGACGACTTCTTTCTCTACTTCGACCGTCTCAATGACTTTGACTTCCTTCTCTACCTCAACCGTCTCAATGACTTCCTTCTCTACCTCAACCGTTTGGACAACGATTTCGGGCGTTGGCTGCGCACAGCTTGAACCCAAAACCAGTATTACGGCCATAATAAAAAGCACTAAACTTTTGGATGGGTTTTTCATGATCCTCTCCTTAGGATTTTGAATCTACGATCCTCATGACTAAGTTCATTTTCTGTGTTCTTCTTACTTTCTTTGAGGCCGTGCGGGCAGATAAACCGACTGGCCTCTCCCTCTTATGTCGATTCCCTGATGATTAAATTGGATGGGATAATCACCTCCTTTGAAGTGAGCGTCTCTCCTGCGATGAGTTTAAAGAGCATTTTTGCCCCCAGCTGCCCAACTTTTCTGGACGACCCATTCACAGTGGTCAGAGACGGGTTAAAATCCGCAGCGGTTGGGATATCATCATAGCCCGCCACAGCAATATCTTGAGGGACCCGGTAGCCAGCCTGCTGCAAAGCCCGGATTGCGCCCATCGCCATGCGATCGTTCAATGCAAAAATGGCTGTCGGGGTGTCGGGCAGGGCCAGCAACTGTTGGGTGGCCCTTTCACCGCTGGGGCGGGTGTAATCGCCAAAAACCATCAGAGCCGGATCAAAATCCAGGCCATTGGCCGCCAAGGTCTGTTGGTGTCCCTCCAGACGTTCCTGCAAGCCGGCGATCGCCCCGATCGGAGGGCCGTTGATAATACCGATACGCCGATGTCCTTTTTCCAGCAGGTGTTGGGTGATCAATTCACCGCCAGCGCGGTTGTCGCTGCAAACGATGCAGGCGTCCGGGTTACCCAAGTCGCAGCCCAAACTGACATAAGGGTAATTCTGGCGCGCCAGGAGATCGCCGCCAACCCGGCTGCTGGCTGTCTCGATCACCAGCGCGCCGTCGGCAACATGGTTGCGTATAAAGCGCTCATAAGCTTCCAGGCCGTACTGCGAATCGCCGGCGGTAGAGAGCAGCAGGTTATAGCCGTGGGTATTAGCCTCGGCATCGGCACCGCTTATCTGGGCCAGCAGGTGCGGGTCTCGGATCATATAATCGGGGTGGTAGGGGACAATAAAGCCGATCACAAAGGAGCGTTGACCGGGTAAGCTGCGAGCTGCCAGGTTAGGACGATAGTTCAGCTCTAGAATCGCCTGGTTTACTTTCTCCCTGGTCCTCTCGCTGACGTTGGGACTGTTGTTGATGACCCGCGAGACAGTCTGGTAAGAAACGTCTGCAAGAGCAGCGACATCTTTGATGGTGGGACGCTTTTTTGCGGAGGACATAAGGATCACGCTCCAGGCAAAAAAAGTGAGGCAGCAATTGTGAACGTTCACATTATAGCAAAAAACCGATTTATTTACAAGGATATTATTCAAGATACGGGAATATTTCTAATCTTTTGTATTGAGTGAGGAAGTTGTATCGTGTCACAGCCTGTGAGACAGATATAGAGGGAAAAAGAATGGAGACTTCTTAGCCAAGGAACTCAGGTAAGATAAAGACAAGGAGAAGGAAATGCAGGGAGAAGCAGCTCGAGTCATGGATGATCTCGTAACTCCCATTCGGGTGGAAATAACGGTGTCAATTGAAGACATCCTTCTATAAGAGGGGATAACAGAAATGAGTTGCACCAATATAAAAAAAGACTTATCGTTTTTGATGATCCCAATACCCCTATATACAGGGGTGACTTATGAAAAACCCCCTTAAACGGGGGGTTCAGGTGACCCCGGAAGGACTCGAACCTTCAACCTAACGATTAAGAGTCGCTTGCTCTGCCAAATTGAGCTACGGGGCCGGAAGATTTGCTGTCAGCGTGAAAATTATACTCCATGTGTGAAGCCTGTCAACTCGCTTTAATCCTTCTTTTCGGAGACACTTTTGTTATACTTGGAGTGCGTAACCTTTCAATTCGCAAGTGTTTTAGTTAATTGATGACCGGGCATACTTTTCGCCAATATCCACTCCCCAACATGCTTCCCCATGAGGTGAAATCTTGATAGTTCACTTGCTCCCCATCTTCTTCGGTAAAGACCGCCATACTGGAGTTAACCCTTTGGATGGAATTACGTGCCCAAGAAACTAAATGATGCCATCACCGATATCCCTGGCATAAGTGTCGGGCATGCCCAGGATGAAGAAGCGCTCACTGGCTGTACAGTCATTCTCTGCGAGGACGGCGCAATTGGTGGAGTCGACCAACGCGGCGGAGCTCCCGGCACACGTGAGACAGATGCCATGCATCCCATGCATCTGGTCAATGAGGTGCATGCGGTCGTCCTGGCTGGCGGGTCAGCTTTTGGCCTCGACGCGGCCACCGGTGTTGTCAATTTTCTGGAAGAGCGCGGTGTGGGTTTTGACGTGCGCGTGGCGCGGGTTCCCATTGTCCCAGCTGCCATCCTCTTCGACCTGGGTATTGGCCGCAGCGATGTGCGACCAGATGCGGAGATGGGCTACCAGGCTTGCCAGAACGCCTCCACCGCTCCCCCAGCTGAAGGAAATATCGGGGCAGGCACCGGTGCCACAGTTGGGAAGATCATCGGTATGGCGGGTGCAATGAAATCAGGTATCGGCACAGCCAGCCTGGAGATTGGCAGTGGAGTTCTTGTGGGAGCCATCGCGGCGGTTAATGTTTTTGGCGATGTGATCGACCCGGCTACCGGTCAGATCATCGCTGGGGCAAGGGTAGTCCAGAAGGGTCCCGTCAAGATTGGCAAAGGACCTTACTTCGCAGATACGATGTATGTCATGGAATCCCTGATCGGGCGCACGATGCTGGGCTTTATGTCCCGCGAGAATACCGCCATCGGTGTGGTTGCTACCAATGCCAGATTGAACAAAGAACAGATCAACAAGGTCGCTCAAATGGCGCAGGATGGTTTAGCGCGCACCGTCCGCCCGGCCCACACTATGCTGGATGGCGATACTATCTTTGCCCTGGCCACTGGCGAGAAAAAGGCCGATGTAAATATTGTCGGTGCCTTCGCTGCGGAAGTCTTTGCCGAGGCTGTCCTGCGTGGGGTTCGGACTGCCAAACCGGCTGCCGGGTTACCTTGCGCTGCGGAGATGGACCTATGAACCAGGAGTCGATCCTGATCGTCGAAGATAACCCGATTCTGCGCGAAGGCCTACAGGAGATGCTCGAGTTAGAGGGATTCCAGGTCTACACTGCCTCAAATGGTCGTCAGGCTCTGGAGGATATGAAAAACTTCGATCCAGATCTGATCCTCTCAGACATCGCCATGCCGATCATGGATGGTTATGAATTCTTTTATGCAGTGCGGGATCGCCCGGAGTGGGTTTCGATCCCCTTTGTGTTTCTCACTGCCCGTGGGGAACGCGAGGATGTCCTCACCGGGAAGGACATGGGAGCGGAGGATTATCTAATTAAACCTGTCACGCGGGAGGACTTAGTCACCGTGGTTAACTCCCGCCTGGAGCGCTCTCACCAGCTGCATGTTGCCCAACTGCAACAGGCTTATGAGACCAGCCTGGCTGTCCTGGCCAACGCCATCGAGGTTCGTGACCAGTACACACGCGGCCATGTCGAACGTGTCATGGCTTATACATTCGCCATCGCCGAACATTTGAGCGGCAGCGATTTTGACCGCGAACAGCTACGCTTTGGCGCCATACTTCACGACATCGGCAAGATCCACATCCGTGAGACCACCTTGTGCAAGAACGACACATTGACCCCTGACGAGTGGTCTGAGATTAAATTGCACCCTTCCACCGGGGCAGAGATGATTAAAGATATCCCCTACCTCTTACCCGCCATCCCGGTTGTCCGTTATCATCACGAACGTTGGGACGGACAGGGATACCCGGAGGGTCTTTCTGGGCAGGAGATCCCCCTGGTAGCCAGGGTTGTCACTATCGCCGATGGTTTCGATGCATTAACCACCGACCGGCCTTATAGTCTGGCGCGTTCGCTTGAAAAGGCCTATCAAGAGATAATCGCCGGATCTGGTACCCGTTACGATCCTTCTGTGGTAGAAGCCTTCCGGAAAGCCTGGGAGTCGGGCCGCATTCAAGAGATCGCCTCAAGATCACCCAATACCCATACAGAAAGATAAAATCAGGACCATCCACCAGTCATGATCCTCATAATGACCCTGCGGTCCTCAGAAACATGTTGTTCAGGGAGATGCCTGTTATTGGTTTGCTATCTGAATTGAGTGCTCAGGGGAGCTGAGGGTGTTGTCCACTCCGTGAAGACAAAATTAATCATCCCCGCTGGATAATGGAGCTGTCTCTACGGACGCAGATTTCGGAATTGCTGGTTGTGTCAGGGTGATCATGGCCACTGAGCCGAGGATGATCACTGCTGCGACCAATACGCGCGGGGTCAGCTCTTCTCCTGCCAGCAGGCTGCCTAAGAAGATCGCCACCAACGGATTGACATAGGCATAGGTTGAGACCAGCATTGTTGGGGCCACGCGCAGCAACCAGGTATAAGACGCGAATCCCACCCACGACCCAAACACGATCAGGTAAATTAACCCTAATATCGAACGGGTTGAAAATGCAGACGGATCCAGCTGGCTCCATTCACCACTGATAGTACCCAGGATAAACAGTCCTACACCGCCGATCAGCATCTCCATTCCTGTCCCGAGCAAGGGTGATGCCGGCAGCCTGGCTCCCCGGTTGTAAAGCGATCCCACTGCCCAGGAAAATGCCGCAAACAGCAATACTGCTGCGCCAAGCAAGTCCACCTGGTTATCGAACCCGACCAATTGTGCTGGTCCGATTAATATGATAATACCTACGAATCCAGTCAGAACACCCAGTATCACCCACCTGCCAGGACGCCTGCCTCCAGGTCGCAAAGTGTCGAGCACGGCTATCCAAAGCGGCACGGAGGCGATCATCAGGGATGCGATTCCGGAGGCAACCCGCTGTTCAGCCCACGTCAGGCCCCCATTACCCCCAACCAGCAAAAAGAGTCCGACGATAGCTGCTGAGCGCCACTCCACACGAATTGGCGCTTTATCTCCCCGCAACCTTTGAAATGCATACAGCACACTTCCGGCAACCAAAAATCGGACACCAGCCATCAGGAAAGGCGGCATTGTTTCGACAGCGAACCGGATCGCCAGATAGGTCGAACCCCACACGATGTAAATCGCGATCAACCCCGTCCATATCGACGCACTCGAAGGAGCCTTTTGGGTAGTAGGTAATGAACCACTACTCATCTGGCACCCACCATTATTTCAGCTTCGGGTCTCGATTGATCCTTCCGGGCCATCTCCCACCCCAAGAGGGCTTTCTTTCTACTCGTCCCCCAGCGATAGTCACCAAAATTTCCAGTCTTGCGGATCACCCGGTGACAGGGGATCAGCACCGGGAGCGGGTTGTTGGAAATTGCGTTGCCCACCGCTCGCGAGGCGTTCGGGATACCAATATAGATAGCAATATCTTGATAAGAGACCACCGAACCGGGTGGGATTCTCAATAACGCTTCCCACACCTTGAGCTGAAAATTAGTCCCGTTCAAATACAGGCGCAGCGGAGTTGAGCTGCGCGGCTGGAAGAGAGCCATCATCTCATCAATAACATGCCGGGTTTCTTCATGATCCTCTTCGATCTCAGCTGCTGGCCAGTTTGCCCTCAGCTCCGAAAGTGCTGCTCCACGGTGATGCTCTTCAATGAACATCAGGCTGCAGACTCCCCGTTCGGTTTGAGCTACCAGGCATTCACCGAACGGACTCTGGTGAAAACCATAGCGAATCGCAACCCCGCGTCCCCGCTGCTTATACTCGCCAGGTGTCATCGCTTCACTACTCACGAAAAGATCGTGCAATCGACCCGGTCCAGATAATCCAGCTGCAATGGAAACACTCAACAAATCATCTGAATCGTCGAGCAGCTGCTTGGCTCTTTCCTTGGTCAGATACTGCATAAAACGTTTCGGGCTGATCCCAACCCATCTGGAAAACAAGCGTTGGAAGTGATATTCACTCAAGTTAACAACTTGAGCCATCTCCTTCAAGCTCGGTTGTTGATCATGGGAACTTTCAATGAAGCGGATCACCTGCTCAATTCGATCGTAGTCCTGGGATAATTGGTCGTAATCTACAAAATCCATTTTTTACCTCTAAGTATTCACCCATTGTTGGTCGAAAGTAACTATCAGGCATTATAGAATATTCGTACCAATAAACCACCCGATTCTTGCTCTCATATCCATGGACTTCTACTATCATTACCATTTATTGTTGTTGGAACAATCTCATGAAATACTTTGCATCGATCATTGATTAACGCAAAATGGGAACCAACCTGGTTTCTGTGCCCTTCTGAATCTCATTGCCTGAATCTGACTGCATAACACCCACAGCGAAGAGCGGGGAACGATGAATTCCCTCTTCTAATGTTGCATCCCCGCCTGCCCCATGTTAAAATACACTGAAGTAGATGATAATCGGGTTTCCCCAGAGGTACAAGTCAAAAAAACCGATAGTCTGTGAACGATCTTCTTTTTTGTGGTATAAAGCGGGAACAATCGCGCTGGAGGGCTTTATATGACGGATATGGTAGAAGTTATTATTGATAGCATCCGCGTCAGTTTGATGTCGCAGCAGCGGATCGTAATTTTACGCGAAGTTGACGACGAGCGATATTTGCCGATCTGGATTGGAACCCCGGAAGCCGATTCGATTACCATCGCTTTGCAGGAAGTTGAAGTCGCCCGCCCGCTGACCCACGATTTGGTCAAGAATATATTTAACTCTTTTAATGCCCGGCTGCTGCGCGTTGAAGTTGTGGCATTACAGGAAGACACTTTTTATGGCAATATCGTTGCTGAAGTGGATGGGCGCACAGTGAACATTGACTCACGACCTTCCGATGCTTTAGCCCTGGCGGTCCGCGCTCATGTGCCTATCATGGTTACAAAAACAGTCATGGACATGGCTGGCATCATCCCAGAGGATGATATGCAGGAAGAGGGCGAAGATCTCGGTGAAGGGGAGGGAGTTGAATCTGGCTCTGAACGCTTATCGGTTTTTGAAGACTTCCTTGAGAATCTCGAATTAGACCAAGACGAAGAAGAGAATGGTGGAGAGGAGACAGATTAAGCATCCTGGGATGCTGAGCTTGCCGGGGTATGCGGTCGCTACCCCGGTTTTTTATCCCTCATTCGCTCCGTTTCGTATCTAAACCAGAAAGAAGTGCTTGAAATCATCAAATCATTTGGATAATCATGACTGAGTTTTCTGTCACAGAAGTGAATACTGCTCCTGGACCACAGGTTGTGCCCCACAGCCGCGAGGCGGAAGAAGCTGTTATCGGCGCCATCCTGATCAATCCCGAAGCATACTACGATGTCGCCCAATTTCTCCTGGCGGATGATTTTTACATCCACCGCCACCGTTGGGTTTGGGAAGCTTTCACCCGCTTGCATGAACAACGTACCCCGATCGATTTCCTGACTGTCACCGAAGAGCTGGACCAGATGGAACAGCTGGCTGAAGTCGGGGGACCTGCCTATCTGACCGCGTTGATCAATAACGTGCCAACCTCACTGCATGCCGAGGCTTATGGGCGGGTTGTTGAAGAGACTGCTGTCCGCCGCCGCATGTTGGAAGCTGCCAACCAGATCGCCAAGATGGCTTACAAGGAAGATACCCACATAGATGAAGTCATGAACACCGCCGAAAAAGCCATTTTCGGGGTCAGTGAGCGGCGATTGACGCGCGATCTTCAGCCCATACAGCAGGTCTTGAGTGATTACTACGATCGGATCGATTATCTTATGCGGCGGGGGGAGGATACCTTCGGTGTCCCGACTGGTTTCATTGATCTCGACCGTTTGTTGGGCGGTTTGCAGCCATCAGATTTCTTGCTGATTGCCGGTCGACCGGGGATGGGTAAAACCGCCTTCATGCTCTCCGCCGCTAAAAACGCGGCCCAAACTCATAAGAAACATGTTGCAGTGTTCTCACTCGAAATGGCTAACGAACAGGTGGTTCAGAGATTGATCGCCCAGGAGACCGGCATTGACACCCACCATTTGCGCACCGGGAAGCTCACCGATGATGAATGGCCGCTCTTCGCCCATGCCATTGAAGTCCTTGGTGATACAAAAATCTTCCTGGATGATACACCGGGTTTGACTCCTCTGCAGCTGCGCACGAAGTGCCGCCGCCTGCACCTGGAGTACCGCATAGACCTGGTCCTGGTCGACTACCTGCAGCTGATGAGCGGTGGTATGCGCATCGAGAACAGGGTGCAGGAGGTCTCTTATATCTCGCGCAATATGAAGATGCTTGCCCGGGAGCTGAATGTACCGGTTTTAGCCGCTGCCCAGCTTTCGCGCGCCATCGAGCAGCGAGCGGATAAGGAGCCGCAGCTTTCCGACCTGCGGGAGAGCGGCAGCCTGGAACAGGATGCTGACGTGGTCATGTTCATCCACCGTCAGGACATGTACGAAAAAGACACCACCCGTCCCAACGTGGCCGAGATTAAGATTTCCAAACACCGGAATGGCCCCACTGGATCTATTGAACTCATATTTAGAAGTGGTTTAGCAAAATTTGAGAACGCCGCCACCCGGGACATTGATCTCTCGAAGATCGCATGACCATGACAAAATCTGTTCAGTTATTTACTGGATTTCCCGAGGGAAAAGTTCGCTTCACCAACATTCCTGACCTCTTTTTTCACCAGCTGCTGCCTGTTATCGACCACCTCGGTGAATTAAAGGTCACCCTCTACGCTTTCTGGCGACTGGACCACATGGAAGGTACCTTTCGCTATTTACAGCGAGAAAATTATCTTGAGGATTCTGACTTCATGAAGGGTCTGTCCGGAGATCCACAGCAGGCTGAGGCAGCTTTGGATGATGCCCTCGGGCGCTGTGTTCAGCGCGGTACTTTTATCCAGGCGGTACTGGAATTGGAAGAGGGCTCACAAGATTTCTACTTTCTCAATACACCCAAAGGACGCGCAGCCGTTGAGGCTATACAACAAGGTGAGTGGCGCCATTCTGGCGATCCGGCCTCACCCCTGGAGTTGGTGTCCGAGAAGCCGAATATCTACAACCTGTATGAAGAAAATATCGGTCCACTCACCCCAATGATCGCTGAAACACTACGAGATGCAGAAGACTCTTACCCGTACCAATGGATCGAAGACGCGGTACGCCTCGCCGTGGAGAACAATGTTCGCCGTTGGAGCTATGTAGAGGCCATTCTTAAACGCTGGCAGGAAGGAGGACGCGATGAGCGAAAGGATCGACGAGACACTGAAAAAGATCGCCGCCGCTACGTCGAAGGAGAATTCTCCGACTTCATCGAACACTGAAGATGGACCCACTCCCGCGGGTCACGATTTGATCGGTGATCCAGATTGCCCTCACTGCCAGGGTATAGGCTATTTGCGCGCTGAGGTCCCAGTCGGGCACCCGGACTTTGGTAAGATTATCTCCTGCACCTGCCGCCAGGCTCAGGTAAGCCAGCAGGTGCACCGGCGTTTGTATTCGCTCAGCAATTTGGATGAGCTGCGCCATCTGACCTTCGATAATTTCCAACAGCGAGGGCTTATTGGGGTAAGAGACTATCAAGCAGACTCGATCGAGCTGGCTTACAACCAGGCCCAGCAGTTCGCCCAAACCATGCAGGGCTGGCTCTTCCTGGAAGGCCCTTATGGAAGTGGAAAGACTCACCTGGCAGCGGCCGTAGCCAACTTTGTTGTTGGGCTTGGCGTTCCTACATTATTTCTCACTGTTCCCGATTTGCTCGACACGCTGCGCTTCTCTTTTGATGATCCCGAAACTTCTTTTGAGCAGCGATTTGATGAAATTCGTCGGTCTTCGTTACTGGTTTTGGATGACTTCGGTACCCAAAATGCTACTGCCTGGGCTCAGGAAAAGCTGTTCCAGATCGTGAATTACCGTTATATCAACCGCCTACCCTTAGTCGTCACCACCAATCTTGCCTTGGAAGAGATCGAAGGTCGCATCCGCTCCCGGTTGCTGGATCCCGAACTTGTCACCAGAGTAGAAATCATCGCCCCCGATTTCCGCCATAAGCTAGATGATGCTGGTCATCCGGATTCCTCATCGCTTGATACTTTACACGGATTGACCTTCGGTAATTTCAGTGACCGAAAGGGAGAAGGCTTGTCACCGCAAGATTTGCAAAGTCTTGAAAAAGCATTCCGGGCTGCGCTTGATTTCGCTGAAAAACCTAAAGGTTGGCTTGTGTTTACTGGACCTTATGGCTGTGGAAAAACGCATCTGGCAGCAGCGATTGGCAATTACCGCAGTGACATGGGACAACCTCCCATCTTTGTTACCAGCACAGAATTGCTAGACCATCTTCGGGCTACATTTAATCCTGAAAGCAACGTTCGCTTTGACCGGCGATTTAAAGAGTTTCAGACATGTGCTTTTCTGATCCTGGATGATCTAGGAACCGAATCGATGACCCGCTGGGTAAAGGAAAGACTTCACCAATTATTCAACACCAGGTATAACGCCCAACTGCCAACTGTGATCACGACATCTGAGAATATGGACGAGATCGATGCCCGCATCCGCAGCAGGATGCTCGATAAGCGCTTATGTAGAGTTTTAGGTATCACTGCCCCTTCCTATCACGGGATAAATCCAAGCCGATCAAAATCTTCTCGTAAACGCCGCTCGTGAGCGTACCGGCAAATTACTATTTAATAGAGGTATTTAATGGACCCATCAAATGATTATTGTTTATATTGTGAACGTGACAGCAGCCAGGTGCCGCTCATGGCGCTGGTTTTCCAGGGACAGGACTTATGGATCTGTCCCCAGCATTTACCAATATTGATCCATTCTCCAGCCAAGCTGGCTGATAAGCTCCCGGGTCTGGCCCAAATTTCTCCTGCCGAACAGCACCACCACGATTAGATACTTTCAAAGGCAGGATAGAGATTTTCTTGTGTTGCTGCTCTGCCTGATATCGCATTCGATCGATAAAAATTCCCAAAATATATTCGCTTAGAGATTTGGGTAAATGATCATGCCACAAACAGAAACCCCTCCAGAACTACCACTTCCACCCCATTTTGACCCGCAAAAAGTTGGCCAGGTGTGGCGTGTTCCGTATGAGGAACGTGCCGCTCAGGCGCGCGCCTGGGCTAAAGAACATCGCCTGAAACCCAATGAGAAGGATCGTTTCAAGATCG
>JBEQLH010000075.1:0-11306 GCA_040326075.1 Anaerolineales bacterium | reverse complement strand
TTAATTTCATCGCTCTTAGCGATTATCGTAGTCACTTTTCTTGCTAATCGGCGGATGAATAAGGAAAGGGACTTACAAAAAATCGAGCAACAAAGAAAAGAACGGAATGATGAGCTGATGCCTCGAATCAAAGAGGCACAGATATCTGTAGATACGATCAACAGCGAGATACTTCAGATTGTTGAGCGGTTTTATATTGCTAAACGTGCTCAGAACGAAGATGAGAACACATACAAGACGACGATAAACATGCTGAGAGATCAGCTGGTCAATTTCCAATCGCTAAATGAAATGGACCAAATGTTAACAGTAGTTCATGCAATTGGTGATGAAGACTTAATCAACCTGGCAGGGGAAATGAATGGAGTCCATAATGGCTTATTGGGCTGGATCGAGCGGTTAATGTCTCGCAATTCCCATGGGATCAGTTTTAACATGGAAGATACCCAAATTATTGAAGCTGCCAGATCTGACACGTTGTTCAATTACGGGAAATTTTACAGAAGGCTGGAAAAATTGAGATATGGGACCTGGATTCTTGTTGAAAGTGATTTGGAGGACGAGTAAAGGTTGTTGATAATATTCAATAATTGGAGGTGTAATAATGGCTAAGTTTCTTGTGCAGTTCAGCTATACCGAGGAGGGATTGGAGGGACTAATAAGAGAAGGTGGCTCGAAGCGAGAAGAAGCCACTGAGCAATTAGTAAAGAGTCTGGGAGGCAAGCTGCTCGCCTACTACTTTGCTTTTGGTGATTATGATGGGTTTGCCATTATGGATGGCTTGGATAATGTCGAGGTTGCAGCCGCTGCCTTAACTGCTAATGCGAGCGGAGCAGTTAAGACTAAAACAACGGTTCTGCTCACACCAGACGAGGTTGATAAAGCAGTTAAGAAGACTCCAACCTATCGTCCGCCGGGAAAATAATCGATCTGGATGTTGAATAGCTCCAGGTCAGTTAATCTTGACCTGGAGTTTAGTCAGTATTTTTATTACGATCAGGTTTGCCTGGTTGGAGGGGAAATATAACATTCCTATGATGTTTTATTATTCCATAATCATGTTTGCTGAGTTCAATCTCGGTAAAATTGAATGTGTAATCCTCCAATCACTGGGATATTAACAACTCAAGAATTCTCAACGATATAATCAAGTAGTTCAGATTCTGCATGGAAGATGAGACGGTTATGCCAACTACTAATCCCCGTTATCCCTCGCTTTACCAAATTAATACCCGTGTCTGGCTGCGATCACTATCAGCAAAAGTTGATCTTAACCTGACACTGGATCAGGTGCCGGATGAAGAGCTTGATCGCATTGCCGCGCTGGGTTTCGACTGGATTTGGCTGCTGGGGGTATGGCGGATCAGCCCACTTGGAAGAGAAATTGCCAATCAGCTGCCCGAATTACGCCAGGAATATGAAGAGGTTTTACCTGGGTATGAAGAAAAGGATATCTGCAGCTCACCCTTCGCTATCACTGGCTACACTGTGAATCCTGACCTGGGTGGAGATCGGGCGATGGCTAATTTGCTAACTCGGCTGCATGCGCGTGGATTACGATTAATGCTGGATTTTATTCCCAACCACACTGCTCGTGACCATCCGTGGCTCACGTTACATCCGGATTTCTATATCCAGGGTACTGAAGAAGACCTCCTAAGCCAGCCGTTCAATTATGGAACAGCCCCGCATGGCGATCATATTTTTGCGTTTGGTCGTGATCCTTACTTCCCGGGATGGTCAGATACATTCCAGTTAAATTATAGCAATCCCCAGCTACAAACTGCAATGCATAATGAATTAGATAACGTTGCTGCTCTTTGCGACGGAGTGCGCTGTGATATGGCCATGCTGATCTTACCTGAAGTATTTTCCCATACGTGGGGTCTTAAAACGGAACCATTCTGGCCTCAAGCCATCCAGAATATTCGCGCTAAAGATCCAGATTTCCTTTTCCTGGCAGAGGTTTATTGGGACCTGGAAGCAACTTTGCAGGAGCAAGGCTTCGATTTCACTTATGATAAACATCTCTACGATCGCCTGCATGCTCAATTGGCTCGTCCGGTGCGTGAGCATCTCTTCGCAAATATGGATTTCCAGAGTAAATCAGCTCGCTTTATGGAAAATCACGATGAACCACGAGCCGCGAAAACTTTCCCGCTTCAGGTTCACCGGGCTGCGGCGTTGATCACTTACCTGATACCGGGAATGCGTTTCTTTCACCAGGGGCAACTGCCTGGCAGCAAAACTCGTATTCCAATGCAGCTCTGCCGCGCACCTGCTGAAGCAGATGATCCTAAAATCCTGGATTATTACCTCCGCTTACTGGGTATCCTCAAACTGCCCATTCTGCGAGAAGGGGAATGGCGATTATTGGAATGCCATCCTGCCTGGCAGAGTAATTGGACCTGGGATAGTTATCTGGCTTTCTCCTGGGAAGATGAAAATAATGAGCACATAATGGTAGTTGTTAATTACTCCCCTCATCAAAGCCAGTGTTACGTTCGTTTACCCTGGCAAGGTCTCTCAGGCAAGCAAATTTGTTTCCGGGATATTTTCGGTGAAGCGGTGTATCTCCGCAGCTGGGATGATATATCGCAGGTGGGTCTTTACCTGGACTTGCCAGCCTGGGATTTCCATGTGTTTGAAGTGACCATAACATGAGTTCTGGTCGCCAGGTGGATACGATAAGAATCGATAAAATCATCCGCAGCAGGCGAAGAACGATTTCGCTTGAGATAAAGCCAGATGGTTCTCTTCTCGTGCGTGCCCCCTTGCTAGCGACAAATGGACAAATTGATAAACTTGTCAGACAAAAGGAAGATTGGATTCTTGAGAAAAAAGCGCTGGTTCATCAACGCAGCCTGGAAAACCCTGCCAGAAAGTTCGCTGCCGGAGAAGAATTCCCCTACCTGGGAAAATCTTATCCCTTGGAGATTGTTAACAAACAGGATCAAGCGCTAATTTTGAGGGACAAATTTTACCTGGCTGAGTTTGCATCTGTAAACGCGAAGGCAGTTTTTATTGATTGGTACAAGGCGCAAGCTGCACTGGAAATCCGAGATCGAGTTGAAATCTACGCACAGCTGAATGGCTACGCGTTCAAAAGATTTCGGATCACGATTGCAAATACTCGCTGGGGTTCCTGTGGACCGCATGGTTCACTCAACTTTTCCTACCGGTTGGTCATGGCGCCCATTGAAATCATAGACTATGTTGTCGTGCATGAATTAGTACACTTGAGAATAAAAAATCACTCGAAAACATTCTGGGGAGAAGTTCAAAAATTGATGCCGGATTATGATGTGCGCAGGAGATGGTTGAAGGAAAATGGGCATCGACTTACCCTGAATTAGTAAGATTTTTCAGTCCCAATTTTAATTCATAAGCGAAATACCGCTTGTTTGGATTTCTGGTCAGCATCCTGGTTGGCGTATTGGTCCTGTTCTTGAACCAGGCATTTGGAAACCAACCATATCTGCTTTTAGGTGTGCTGGCATTGAGTGCATTGCTGGCAGCTGCCTTCGGTGTATTGCTTGGTGCATTGATTAAAGACATCAATACCTTATTTGCAATCATCAAAGCCATCGGTATTTTGTTATACGCTTCGGCGTTCATATTATTATTCCCCGGAATTCCACAATGGATTGGTAAGCTCTTCCCAACATATTATATGATTGGACCGATCATGGATATCACCCAGCATGATGCAACCTGGTCGCAAATAGCAGGGGATGTTTATATCCTGTTTGGATTGATCATCGCTTTGATCGCAGTAGTTGTTATCATTGCTCGCAGGGAAAGTGCTAAAGAAGTATAAAAGGACTAAAAAAAGAAAAGTAATTATAGAAAAGAGTCATCATTGATTGAACTTCCACCCATCCTGATGGAATAATAAAAGTGCTTTGAGCGAAGTCATGCCCAAAGCACTTATTATGTATAGCTACTCTAATTATACGTTTTTATTTTAGCCTTCGTCCTTTGGTGAGCGCATTTTGGTGATAAATCCATCTAATTCACGCTCGGCGATCTTCTGGGTCCCCAGACCGAAAGACAGCGCTGCAGCAAGACCGATCGCAGCCAGAGTTATGCCAAAGGCCAGATTGACGATCTCGTTTGCTACACCAATCTCACGTAAAGCGATCGCAGCCGCGAAAACAACTATCGCAACTTGAGCAGTTCTCCCGATGAAGTTCGCCTGGTTCATGCCAGTCTTCATCACGGCTTTATATGCCAGGTTGGCAAAGTACAAACCGACCACGAAAATCAACACTGCCAGGACCACCTTCCAGAAGAAGGCGATGAACACATTCATGATCCCGGTCAAGGCATCTGAGCCAAGCATTTCGGTCGCCGATACAGTTGCGAAGAGCATGATCGCAACCAGGATCAGGTAAGCGACCCATTGTGAAAGGGTGGTGGTGCTGCTCCACTTGATGTCCAATTTTTCCGGAACTGTGTCCAATCCGATACCAGCCAATAAATCCCGTACCAGATTCGCTACCAAACGACCGATATAGTAAGCGAGAATCAATACCAGCGCGGCACCGATCAGGTTTGGAATCACATTGATTATGGTGCTCAACATTTGAGTCGTCGGGATGGTGATAGCGGCGATATCGAGTGCCTCCAAAGCTGCGATCAGGGCGACCATGAAAATGAAAATATACAGGATCAACCCCACGATCTCTGATAGTGAGCGTTCCTCAGAGAGACCAGCTCGTTGACCGGCTTTATCCGTTCCAATAGCTTTGAGCAGATTTTCGACAATTTGACGTACGACTTTGGCTATGAACCACCCAACCAGCAGGATGACCCCGGCCGCTAAAACGTTGGGGATATAATCGAAAATCTGGTTGAATACTAATTGGATCGGCGCAGCTACTTGCACAATTCCGAGAGCTGTCAACACAGATGGCAAGAAGAGCAGCAGGGTAAACCAATACACTCCTTTTGCCAGTGATTCAGTGAAGGTCACCTGTTCTTCTTCTTTTAGCGCCGCGTATTTACTTAACCGTTCGTCGACCTTAAACAGAGCACCGCCTTTGACCACCAGGAAACGCAATGCCATCGCAACTAACCAGGCTATGAACAGCAGTATTCCAGCCGCAAGCAAACTTGGCAGGAATTCTGTAGTGACTCTGTCAAGGAACGATGAAATTGGGGTTGAGATTCCGGTCAGGTTAAGTCGATCGAAGAAAGCCACCAGAACAAACAGCATGGCCAACCAAAAGACAGCACTGGCTATGATGTTTTCTATATTGAATTCCCTCTTTTGGTCTGGTTCACTTAACGACTCCACCAAACGATTATCTAAATTGGTGCGTTTGAGCAATCGCCGGGTGAGACTGCCGAGAATCCGGGCAACGATATAACCGACGATTAATATCAACAAGGCGACCAGCAAATTAAGAATAGTACTGCCAATTGGTTGAGCGAAAAAATCTTGTATAGGACCCATTTTACTCCTCCTGCAATGAAATTTAGAATTATAATTTTTATGTTGAAGCTAATCTCTTGCCGTGAAAAAAGTTTTCCGAATGGGCCTCCTTTATTGGGGAAATATCGAAAAGCAATGCAACTGTATTATTATCAAGATCGAATTATCTCCTGCTCAGACACATGGGAAAACATATCCAGAGGTAGGCTTCAGTTTATTTGGAGAAGCTTAAATGCTTTGTTTATATTGGACAAGTCATTGTGCTTTTAGGTATGATCCCAAGTACTCGATCTGTTGTATATATATTTTACAGGATATTTTGATTTTTGGAGGATAACATTTGACAATTTCGTCAATTTCATAAGAACTTCTATATTAGATGGACACTTTTGAGGAGCAAAATGCAGATTTTCACACAAAAATATTCTTCATCATACTTAATACCCTGAGATAAAATCTGGAAATCTATATTATCCTTCCTCCCGAAATTAAAAGAAGAAGTTATAATATCCGAAAAAGGAGTAATTATGTCCGAGAACGCTGAAACAAAATGCACACATCTAAATCAAATTCAAGAGGTTATTCCCAGTGGAGAAGGATGTCTGGAATGTTTGCAGATGGGGGATACCTGGGTACACCTGCGTTTATGTTTGACTTGCGGCCATGTCGGTTGCTGTGATAATTCAAAGAACAAACATGCCACCAAGCACTTTCATTCCTCCGGTCACCCGATCATTAAATCATTCGAACCCGGTGAAGATTGGATGTGGTGTTACGTTGATAAGGTGGGTTTCAAATAGAAAAAGAAAGTTAGTATGGAATTCAATACCACTGGTGAAGCCTCTGCTTCTCGCCGAACCCTGGCAGGCGAACGGCGCGTCGTTACGATCCTTTTTTCTGACGTAAAGGGTTCAACTGCCATGGCGGAAAATCTCGACCCGGAGGACTGGGCTGAGATCATGAACGATGCTTTTGGTTTCCTGACAAAGCCAATCATCCGTTATGGTGGCACGGTAGCTAGGTTGATGGGTGACGCCATCCTGGCCTTTTTTGGCGCACCCATTGCCCATGAGGATGATCCATTGAGAGCTGTCCTGGCTGGATTGGATATCGTCAATGGAATCCAATCTTTCCGGGAGCAGGTTTCTGTTGAATATGATTTAGATTTCAATGTGCGGGTGGGGATCAATACCGGAGTGGTCGTTGTAGGTGAAATGGGATCTGCATTGGCAGGTGAATATACCGCTATGGGGGATGCAGTCAACCTGGCCGCGCGCATGGAGCAGACAGCAAAACCTGGCACGGTTCAGATTACTGGGGAGACATACCGTCTGGTTGCTCCCTGGATTGAGGTGGAATCTCTAGGTGGGATCGATGCAAAAGGAAAGAGCGATCCAGTTCCATCTTATTGCGTTTTGAGGCGTAAGAAAGAACCAGGACGATCGCGGGGAATTTCAGGCTTGAATTCACCGCTGGTGGGTAGAGACACGGAGTATGCTCGCCTTGAGTCAGCTCTGGATGTTCTTGAGCGTGGACGTGGTCAGATAGTTACTTTAATTGGTGAGGCGGGTCTTGGTAAAAGCCGCTTGATTGAAGATGCTAAATCCAAGAGTGTTGATCAACCTGAGGAAACTGTCCGTTGGGTTTATAGCCGTGGAATCTCTTATGAATCAGCCCGTCCGTACAGTCTCTTCGTTCAAACATTACGTCAGGTTTGTAATGTGAAAGACGATGATCCCCCTGAGAAAATTCAGAAGAAAGTGGCAGAAAGTTTTAAGAACCTTGAAATGGATCAGCAGACGGGGATTTTGCGAACGGTGGAAATGCTACTCTCAGTAGACAGCAAAGTCGAAGATTCAGGGACGCAACTTGAAGGTGAAGCGCTAAAAAGGGAAATCTTTGACAGTATGCTGAATGTGTGGCAAAGTCTGGCTGGAAAGCAGCCTTTAGTCCTGGTTTTCGACGATTTACATTGGGCAGACACATCTTCAGTTGAATTGCTGATTCATCTGTTTCAACTCACAGACGGTCATCCAATCGTTTTCTTGTGTGCTTTCCGTCCCCACCGAAAGTCTCCTGCCTGGCGAGTGAAAACCTCCGCAGAGGTCGAATTCACCAAACATTATCTCGAGATTTCCCTGGATGCATTAGGTGAGAGAGATAGCGACCAGCTGGTGAATAACCTGCTGGTCAATTCTGAGTTACCTGATGATTTGCGGAAGACTATCCTTGAAAAATCTGAAGGGAACCCATTTTTCCTTGAAGAAGTCATGCGCACGCTGATTGATAGCGGCATGATCGTGCAGGAAGAAAATGGGCTCCGCTGGGATGAAACTGCTGACTATAAGAAGATCGATATCCCTGATAGCCTTCAGGCATTATTGCTCGCCCGGATCGACCGCCTGGAAAGTGAACCCCGGCGCATTCTGCAACTGGCAGCGGTCATTGGAAGAGTTTTTTACTACCGGGTGCTAAAATCTATCTCAGATGGGGTCAGTAACCTGGATGACCAGCTGGTTATCCTGCAGCGTATGGAGCTTATCCAAGAAAACTCCCAGATGCCTGAGCAGGAGTATACCTTTCGCAACGAGCTGACGAGAGATGCAGTGTATGAGTCAATCTTGAGACGCCAGCGTCGAATGTATCACCGAAAAGTTGGTGAGGCAATCGAAAACATATTCGGGGAGAAGCTGATTGAAGAAGCTCACCAGCTAGCTTATCACTTCAATGCGGCTCGTGATTATCCTCGGGCGCTTAAATATTATCAAATTGCCGGAGACCAATCATTCAAGCTTTTTGCTAACCAAGAAGCCGGTGACCACTACCAGCGTGCGATCGAGATTGCCCTCAAATTAAACGTACCAAGCGTCAAATTAGCGCGTCTATATAATTCCCGGGGTCGAGCGTTGGAGCTGCTCAACCAGTACGACCAGGCTCTGGATAATTATGAGGAACTGGAGGAGTTAGGTCGCTCACGAAACGATCGTTCTTTAGAGCTATCGTCTTTAGTACCTCAAGCAACAATTTATTCGACTCCAACCGTAAAATTTAATCCTCAGATTGGCACTGAGTTATCTCGGCGCGCATTATCCCTGGCTATAGAATTAGGTGATTCTGAAGCTGAGGCGAAGACATTATGGTGTTTGATGTTGATCCAGACCTTCGCCGGAGGCAATTTGGAAAAAGCAATTGATTATGGGGAGCAAGGATTACGCATTGCGCGGGAACACCAACTGCTGGAAGAGATGGCATATATCCAACATGACCTTGCCAGACCATACATGCGGGCAGGACGAATGAATGATGCGTGGAAAGCTTATGATAATTCCCAGAATTATTGGCGAGAGGTTGAGAATCTCCACATGCTGTCAGACAACCTGGCATCCTTATCTGAGAGTTATTACACAGCTGGGGAATTCGATCGATCGATGACCTATGCTGAGGAAGGATTAGGTATCAGTCAGAAAATAGGAAATGTTTGGGGTCAGGCTTACAATACTTTTGTATTCGGTCCAATATTACTTGAACGAGGTGATATTGATTCCGCATTAATTGCATTAGATAAAACCCTTGACTTATCTACGCAAGCAAATTTTGCAGCTGGCGTTGTCGGAACCCAAATGATCCAGGCCTGGCTCTATACCATGTTCGGTGATCTGGAGACAGCGGATAAAATCCAAAGCAAGATTCTTACGTTCGTTAGGCATTATGAGAGCTTTAGACCATTGTATTTGGTGGCTAATGCCCAGCATAAACTCTATTCCGGGCAACAAACCAAGGCATTGGAGATATTCGAAGAAATTGAATCAAATTACAGTACGGGTAGTGAGTTGATATTCCACCCCTATATCTACACTCTGCATGTAGAGATCCACCTTGCCAATCAAAATTACGATGTCGCTCTACGCACTGTTGAAGATTATCTCCAATCTTTATCAAAAAGCCAAATCAAGATATTAACTCCTGATCTACTAAATCAAAAATCACGCGCTCTGGTCGGATTGGGACGAAATGAGGAAGCATATCAAGATTTGCAGGCTGCGCGTACCCTGGCTGTTGAGCAAAAATCAAGACGGATCCTTTGGGCGATCTTATTGGATCTGGCTGATCTTGAGAAGAACCAGGAGGTTGCCAAGGCTTATCAGAGCGAAGCCGGACAGATTATTGAATACATCAGCGACCATACCTCTGACCCCAGGTTATTAGAGTTTTTCCATAAACTTCCCAAGGTTCAGAAAATCCACTGAAGAAATAATATCTGGCGAATGGGGAATAAACTAGGTAGCCATGTTGGGACAATGGATCAGGTTGATAAAATCAATCCTGACCAAGGATTGATCCTGATCTGCCCCTCACTTGATATATCATGGCTCCCAATTTGAAATACTGCATGCCTGCATTCAGTTTTATTGTTAAATATACAATCCGTTCCAGAAAGATTTATCAGCACCAAGGCAACCTCTTGCTCGCTCTGTCTTTTAAATGCTAAAAGCTGATCCTCATTATCTGGACAATTGATTAATTCAATTGTCCCTTCTTGAATGGCTTTACTTTCTCGTCTGATAAATAGTAAGTCCTTATAGATATTCAGAAAGGACTTTTCATCCAAAGCTTCAGATCTCACGTTGACGTGGGTGAAATTATGATGAATGGGCAGCCAGGGGTTCACGCCAGGTTTACTGAAACCTGCATTTTCACTTTTATCCCACTGCATTGGAGTCCGGCACCGGTCACGATTTAGATAAATATTTAGATTATCCGATATAAATTCAGGTATCCATTTATAAAGTTTTCCGACCGGATCTTTTGCATATTTTCCAGGAATATGCACATCGGACATACCGATTTCGTCACCGTAATAGGTAACAGGAATACCACGCAATGTGAACAGGTACAACGCGAGCAGCTTGGCAAAAAGTAAATTCTCACCAACCCGGGAAACAAGTCGTTTACTGTCATGGTTGCCGAGAACAAAGACTGGTGTGTAAGGATCGGGGAATTCTTCTTCATAGTGACGGATGATGTCACGAAAATGACCTGCATTTATTCTCAGATCCATTAATTCCCAGGAAAAGATGAGATTTAATCCTTTCTGATCCTCACCCAGATAATCTCTGATCACATCATTATCGCCAAATAATTCCCCGAGCAACATTCTTTCGGGAGTGTAGGAAGCGATTAACTTTCTGAATTCATGTGCGAACTGAATAGTGTCTTGTTGATTTGAGTTGAATCTCCAATCCTGGAAAAATCCAGCCATAGCGTTCTTTGGAAGGAGGTGATACGACCAGGGATTGTCCCGGAAATATTCATCCTTAAAAAGGCAATGGAAGATATCAAGTCGAAATCCATCAACCCCTTTATCTAACCAATAACGAGCGATATTAAACATTACATCTTTAACATCTGGGTTGCGGAAATTCAAATCAGGTTGAAAGGGTAAAAAACTGGCGTAATACCATTGGTCTGTACCAGGATCAAAATTCCATCCGGAACGGCCGGTCTGTGCCTTCCAGTTATTTGGGGGCCGTGATCCCTGACCATCTCGCCAGATATACCAATCCCGTTTGGGGCTTTTCCTGCTGCTTCGAGATTCTTGAAACCAGGGATGCTGATCGGAGGTGTGATTCAGAACAAAATCAAACAAAATATGCATATCTCTCTGATGAATTTCGTGAATTAACCTCACCACATCTGACATATCGCCATATTCAGGGGCGATGTTGAGGTAATCACTCACATCATATCCCCAATCCTTCTGTGGACTTTGAAAGAAGGGAGATATCCAGATTGTCTCGAATCCAAGCTCCTTTATATAATCCAACTTTGATATGATGCCCTGGAGATCACCAATCCCATCCTCGTT
>JBEQLH010000308.1:0-3843 GCA_040326075.1 Anaerolineales bacterium | reverse complement strand
GAGATCGATGGTAATAGGTAGGCTGTATTTCATCTCTAATCGACGGGTGACGTTCGGGGGTGCGACCAGCATGCTCAGCGGTCCAAGCGTATTATCAACTGCCGCGGCTACCATGCCGCCTTGCATCGTCCGATAGGGATTCTGGTACTCAGCCAGGATAGGGAACCTGGTTTTGATCCGCCTGGCCTCTACATCAATGACCAGGAACTCGCCGCGCATTAATTCGAAGATCGGGGGTGGAATCAGAAAATCTTTATGCCTGTCCCCCAATCTATCCTTCAGGATTTCGGATATTGAAAGTTCCTGCATATAGGTGTGCTCCTGTTTCCTCGCTGGTAATAAATCAGGGAAATCCCCGAAATCCTATCATTCCGCGGCCATTTCAACCAACAGGAAGTGTCCCTGCTCCAACCCGCTCACTCTCAATATATCCTCCCCCCAAATCTTCAGCGCATCGGATTGCCCCAGTTCGATTTGATTCACACTGATGCTCCCCTCCAGACAGACCAGATACCCCTGCCGCGCAGCCTGGGTTTTATATGTCAACTGTTTGCCATTCTCCAGTCTTGCTGCGTAAATATTCGCATCCTGGGCGATTTCGATCACACCGCTGATAGATTCCCCGGATACCAGGTGCTGCAGCTCGTTCATCCGCCTCACTTTAGAGTATCTCTCAGATTGGTACTTTGGCCTCAAACTTCGTTCATTGGGGGTGATCCAGATCTGCAGGAAACGCATGGAGCAATCTCCCAGTTCATTCATCTCGCTGTGGGTGATGCCGGACCCAGCACACAGGTATTGTACATCGCCGCTTTGCAGTTTACTTCCATGCCCCATTCCATCCCCGTGAGTCAACTGACCCTCAACGCAGTAAGAGATGATCTCCATCTCATCATGCGGGTGAGTCTCAAATCCGGTTCCTGGTGCCAGCACGAAATCATTCACGGCGCTCAACACACCAAACTGGAGGTTCTCTGGATCATCATAATCAGCGAAGGAAAAATGAAAACGTCCCGTATGCCAACCCTCATCCGATATATATATATTTTCCGCTGGTATTTTTTGAATCATGGCCTCAAACCTTACCCCCTGCTGTTGGTTTCCCGGTAACGATGACAAACCAGAGTTCCAACAGCAGTTGAACTCGCTTTAAATTTATTATTATGAAGATCTATTTGGGCGGCAAAGTCAGCGCGAACTCCAGCCCCGACTGCACCCACTGTTTTAGATCTGCGTCACTTTCAAACCCCCCTGGCTCGACCATTACCC
Organism: Anaerolineales bacterium; assembly: GCA_040326075.1. Lineage (GTDB taxonomy): Bacteria > Chloroflexota > Anaerolineae > Anaerolineales > UBA4823 > PFL25. Next base: position 2,574 of record JBEQLH010000308.1, on the reverse strand, counting down.
AACCTTTCATCGCCCTGCCAGTCATATCAAAGAGCCTGGTATGGGGATACTGCAGGGTTTCTTCATAAGCGTCTGGTCCCACTCGCACGATGAGCATATCTTTGTGCACTCCACAGGCCATGTTTCCGTGAACCATGAATCCGACCCCACCAAACATCTTCTTCTCAACCAAACCTGGCTGTAGGTCGAGCACATCCCTGATTCGTGCCTCCAAAACTTCATCGTAGGGCATACCTGCCTCCATTCCCAATGCTTCCTACCTAAACTAAGGAGGCCAAATTATATACCATTTGATTGGCGCACCTCGAGACAATTATGCTGCCGGGGAGAAGGGGCACCCTGATTTTCCCATCCTCGATTGTGAAAAAGCACTTCGAAGGTTAAGAAAATTGTAATCTCTTGGTAAGTAGGAGGTAATCTCCGGGTGCGATACTGGGGGCTATTGTTAGAGGTTAGCGCAAACCTCCCCGTATATTCATGGACAAGGAGTGTGAAAAATGATTAAGAAAAGCGCATTGATAGCATTGGTGGTCGCGATAAGTCTCGTATTTGCAGTGCCTGCATTTGCCGGAGGCCCCCCGCCTAAGGACGAAGATGGCAAACGTCTCCGCCCGGTGGTGTATGTCACCAGCCAGGCTCTGTACTATGACTCGATTGTGGGACCGTCATTACCGATGAAAGGTCGCTTCCAGAAGCTCGAGATGGTGGCTGGACAGCTGCAGACAGAGTTTGGTCCTGGTGACCATGATTTCGTCGGCGGTCGCTGGTGGCTGGATGCAAATGGGGATAATATCATGAACGAAGGCGATGCCTTCTTCTCCTGCCCGCTGCTCGGACCCGGACGCGAGACACCATAAATCTAAATTCAACCGAGGCTATCTAATCTGCCAGGGTCAGATCTGACCCTGGCAATTTCATGTACCTTGTTGCTTAGCCTAGTACTCTGTCAAGTGTGAATGCTACATTTGTCACTCTGAGTGCTAGCTAAGAGTCTCGGCAACTGACCCGGAGATTCTTCACTCCGCTACGCTCCGTTCTGAATGACATATGAAAGAATGATGATTGACAAACCACTAGTCCCGCTCCCTGCGGGGCCCTTGTGGGCGTTCTGGCTTTTTTTTACGGACACCAGTATCCCGCAGGAGGCGGGATAAAGTTTAGCTGCATTGTACATATAACGAATATTCCATCGCCATTGTCGCAAAACTTAACCAGCTGATCACGAGCTTCTGGAGTCGATTTGCAAATTTCAGCAATAACCTGCCTCTCATTTTGTGAGAGGAAAACAGGATGATCCAGGAGCAGACACGGGGTGGATCGATTACAATTCCATAAATTGAGGCCAGCAATTATCCATCAAATTCTTTCTGTCCACCAAATTCATCCGAACAAGAAAGTATTGTTTCATCTCCAGAGTTGGGCGGCTTGCCATCAATAGATCCAATTAAGAAGTCACCTCAGTGTGAATTATTTGGGCTTCCCGGGCGATCGACATTTGGTGTTGGCTGGCTGCCAGGTAGACGAAAGATCTCCCTGCTATGTTTTACGGAAACCAGGTTTCATAATTCAGTTTTGCACGCTCTTGAACGGTTGTATAGGAGATCAAATGGGCGCTGAGTATAGATACACTCAAATCGGAATACTGACTATTCTCATGATCTTGCTGGCTGCGGTCTTTACAGCCCTCATGTTTGCCTCCGGCCTGGATTCGACTGAAGGGGGGGATGCTTCAGTTCTCAAGGTGACCGCTCTTGTGGTGGCGGGCCTTTTTGTTCTGGTACTTGCTTCATTTTATTCATTCACCATCCAGATTGCTGCCGGGAAACTGAACTTCTGGTTCGGGTTTGGTGTTGCCAGAAAGTCCTTTCCCATCACCGAAATTCTGTCGGTTGAGATCCTCAAAAATCCCTGGTACTATCTTTGGGGAATAAAATCAATCCCTGGAGGTTGGCTGTACAGCATCGCTCCGGGTGGACGGGTAATAGAACTGATTTTCAAAGATAACAGGAAGATTCACCTTGGCACGAATCGTCCCGAAGAGATTAAGCGCAGCCTGGCTGAAGCAATTGGCAGGTCCGCTTGAAGAACGCCGCTGATCTGGCATGCCTCATGCGCGCCACACCCAAGCGTTCATCAGGCTGTCGCTGAACCGGAGCCCCAGGCGGCACGCGTGATTATAACCAGGAGCATACAGATGGCAGAACCATTCCTCGAACGTCTATCGCAGATCGTCGCTGGACTTGAGCCGCTGCCAATCGATGGTGTGACCCTCGAATGCAAGCACTTCTTCAGTGGTGCGGCGCTTTACGCAAATGGAAAGATGTGTGCCTCGCTTGGCCCCGTAGGCTTCGCTTTGAAGCTTGCCGAGCGCCGCAGACAAGACCTGATTAGCGCTGGCAAAGGCGAGGAGTTTCGATTTTTTCCCAATGGTCCGATCAAGCGAGAGTATGTATTGCTGTCTGGATCGGTCATCCAGGATGAGAATGAACTTCAAGAGCTGGTTGTCGCCAGCGTTAACTTTGTCCTGGGTTCGCCAGGCTCAAATATGGTCATCGATAACGGATGATCGTACCA
>JBEQLH010000307.1:0-3849 GCA_040326075.1 Anaerolineales bacterium | reverse complement strand
CACAAAGACCGATTGTCAGCTGGTTGAGAACTGAAGTCCGCATCAGAAATTCTTGTACTTCTGCAGTTTGCTGGTCGAAGACCTCCTCAAACAGGTAATCCAATATATAACGATTGCTGCCAGCAAAATATTTGATGAAATTATGGACATCCGCCTGACCTTGCATGGAGAGTGCAGCTAATTGTAAACCAGCCACCCAGCCTTCCGTGCGACGCTGCAGGGCTTCAATATCCTCCCCGACCAGCTTCAATCCCATTGTGCGCTTGAGAAAATCAGCAGTTTCAGCAGCTGTGAATCGCAAATCATCCTGGCGCAGCTCTCGCGCCTGGCCGCGCGAAAGCAAGCGTGACACCGGCAGAAGTGGATCCTCCCGGGTGAGGATTACCTGGTGTAAATGAGCTGGCTGATGTTCCAGAAGAAAGCTCACCAGCTTATGGATCATTGGATTCTGGATAAAGTGGTAGTCATCCAGAGCCAGGATCAGCGACGATGGATTTGCTGACAGGTCATTTATCAACAGGGTGATAAAAACCTCAAATTGCGGTGGCTGGGGAGACTGGAGCATCTCTAAAGACCTTGCACCAAATTCTGCGTCAGCTTGCCGGAAGGCAGCCACCAGATAGGACATAAAACGCACCGGATCATTATCTTCTTCATCCAGCGAGAGCCACAAAATATCAGGGTCGAGTCCTGCCAGCCATTCTATCGCCGCGGTGGTCTTGCCATAACCGGCTGGAGCAGAGATCAACGTCACCCTGCGCGCGAAACCATCAGCCGCCCATAGCCCAGCGTTAAGTTGATTTACCAAACGCTGTCTGAGAACTACATTCCCCCGTGAGACAGGCATATTCAACTTGGTGCTTAGCAGTATCTCGTCCATGGCTCTATCTAGATTATATATCAGGGCCCAGAATTTTCCCGATCATTAAACCCCTATGATCTATCTTTGGGTAGATGACTTATCAACGGTTATCTGCTAAAGTTATTATGCATTCATGTGGCAATTCAAGATCTGCCAATTCGTTCTTAATTGATCAACAGAATTCGTTCATCTCGGGTGAAAGGAGAATTTCAAATGCCTGCTATTCTGGAAGTAGATCATCTCGAAAAGAAATATGGCGACTTTGCAGCCGTCAAAGGGATCAGTTTCTCAGTTGAAGAGGGCGAGATTTTTGGCCTGTTGGGACCCAATGGGGCCGGCAAGACTCAAACCATCTCTATGCTGACTGGTGTCATCCCACCCACTTCTGGTACAGCCCGCATCGCCGGTCATGATCTCAACACCGATCTCGATGAAGTCAAGAAGATCAACGGATTGGTGCCGCAGGATCTGGCCCTCTACCCAACGCTCAGCGCACGAGTGAATTTAAACTTTTTTGGGCGCATCTACGGTTTGCGTGGCAAAGAGCTCAAAGAACGCGTGGAGGACGTGCTGCGGATTGTTGCGCTGACAGATCGGGCAGACCAGACAGTTGACAAATACTCCGGCGGGATGAAACGCCGGGTAAACATCGCTGCTGGTTTAGTTCATCATCCCCGTCTTTTATTCCTCGACGAACCAACCGTGGGAGTCGACCCCCAAAGCCGCAATCACATTTTTGAGAGCGTTCTGCGCCTCAACCGTGAGCGGGGAATGAGCGTCGTTTACACCAGTCACTACATGGAAGAAGTCGAACTGCTCTGCAGCCGGGTAGCGATCATTGACGAGGGCAACATCATCGCCATTGACACAGTCAAGAACCTGGTTGGCATACTCGGTGGTGGCATGATTTATGTCGGCCTGGAAGAAGTGGACGATGTCCTCTTGGAGCAGCTCTCCCAACTCCCAGGAGTGAAAGAAGCCGGGTTGGTACCTCCACCAGTTATCCCGCCTCCCGCTGAAGGTGAAGAACCAGTAACAGAGACTGAACCTGTCGCGCCGAATCCAGTGGTGAAGATTGTCGCCGAAAACAGCCAGCAAGCTGTGGTTAATGTAATTTCCTTCCTCAATGAACAGGATCGCCCACTCACCTCCCTTGAGATCCTGGAACCCAACCTGGAGAGCGTTTTCCTGCACCTGACAGGAAAGAAGCTGAGGGAGTGAGCAGAGATGAAATCATTAAGTATTGCCCTAAAAGACCTCCAAATCCTGATCAGGGATCGCGGTGAAGTGATCCAGCTCTTCCTGCTGCCCCTGCTGTTCATCGTCGTTTTTAGCGGTGCACTGGGTGCGATTGGGGGTGATGAAGAAGATACTCGCCAGGTGCTTCCTGTTGTTGATCTTGATGGAGGGGAGGCTGCCCAATCTCTGCTAGCAGGTCTCGACGCAGCTGGAGGAGTTCGCACAGAGTTATATGAGCATTCTGAAGCCCAGCTGATGCTCGATGAAAACGAAATCAACCGTATGCTGGTCATCCCGGATGATTTCACCAGCGGGACCGCGGAAGGCTATACCGTGGAGTTGACCCTCATCAGCCATCCGGATGCAGATATCCAGGAGACAGAGGCTGTGCGCCTCGTCATCGTCGGTGTGACCAGCGAGCTGTCCCTTGAGCGCCAGATCCTGGCCAGTTTGAGACAGATGGGTGATATGCAGGCGGATGCTCCCGAGGAAGACCAGGTCTTCACCACTGAACGCGTTTTAGCACAGGCCCGGGGCCAATTTGAGCGTGCGCAGACGCAGCCATTGATCGAGGTGGTTCAGACAATCCCCTCTGAAGAAGGCGAACGGGAAGAAATACCGGACCTTGGCCTCGTGGCTGTGGCAGGCATTGCCGTTTTATTCGTCTTCGGTACTGCCCAGGTGACCGCCCGCTCAATTTTTGACGAAAAGAAGGTCGGCTCCTTCCGCCGCCTTTTAGCTGCTCCCATGAGCAAAACCTCCCTGCTATCTGGCAAGATGCTGCCCAATATTATCGTCGGTATGATCCAGTTCACTGTGATCTTCGCTTTCGGTATTTTCGGTTTGAAATGGTTAGGCTTGGCTTCTCCATCTCTTGGGAATGATCCGCTCGCTGTGGTCCTTGTCTGCCTCATTATCTGCCTATGCTCCACGGCTTTCGGAATTCTTTTAGCTGCCATCGCCCGCACCGAAAACCAGATTGGTGGCTTGAGCAGCTTATTAATATGGGGTTTGGGCATCGTGGGAGGCGCATTCATCCCAATTTTCATCCTTGACAATTTCCTTGGTCCGGTTGTCAAGGTCATTCCCCAATACTGGGCCAATCGCGCCCTGAGCAGCTTGATGCTGCGTGGGTTGGGATTGGCAGATGTAGCGACTGAGATCGCCGTGCTGCTGGGTTTTACGGTCATCTTCTTTTTGATCGGTCTGTGGCGCTTCGATTTTGATTAATCGTCATGGAATTCAGCCAATTCTCAGTCACCATTTCAATGATAGTAAATATTAATTTTCCCCTCTGCCATCAGGAGGATATTTATGCAAGCAATTTATAACACCCTATCTGTCGCCGGCAAAGAAATCCGCTTAATCGTCGCCGATCGCGGCACTCTGGCTATTCTGATTCTTCTCCCGATCCTGCTAGGCTCACTTTTCGCTGGGCTCAACATCATGGCAAATACGAGCGACGAGAGTCCGGGTATTTTATTAGAGGTCAGCCTGGTGAACGAAGACCCCGGTGTATTTGGGGGCGAAGTGACTAAATCGATTCAGAGCATCAAAGAGCTCAATGTGGAACCTTCAGAAGACATCAATGAAGCCGAACAGCGTGTAATCAAGGGCGAGGCTGCCGCGGCCATCATCATCCCGGCGGACTTCTCTGAAAATATCGATGCCCACACGCCGACTTCCATCGAAGTGATCGTCGATCCGGCCCAGCCAGAGAGCGCCAGCATCGTCACCGGCATCATGAA
>JBEQLH010000074.1:0-11352 GCA_040326075.1 Anaerolineales bacterium | reverse complement strand
ATAATCTCCCACAACCGGCTTGGGAAAGCTTTCTCCGGACTGGTAGTTTGAGCTCTTTTCCTCGACTCGTGCGCGCTTTCATCATCCCCGAGCAATTGGCTGACATATGCCATCAGGTAATACAGCATGGGATATTCCCAGGTGCCAATTGCTTTTTCGAGAATGGAGAGAGAATTTTTGAGGAGTCCTGCATCAAGATAGAAGGATGCCAAATCCAGGTAATAACCAAGGTCATCAGCAAGCAAGCGATCGAGCTTCGATGAGTACGCATTCTCCTCTTCACCCGCAAGCCAGGCAAGTTCATTGAGCGCAACCAGGTTAAGGGGATCTTGCTCTACTACCCGGGTAAGTTCACGTTTTGCACCCTTACCTTGCCCTGCACGGCGATGAGCTATACCCAAAAGAGTGCTGCGGCTGATCGAATCCTCATCATTGGGGGATGCATTACTGAGCAGCTCGATGGCCTGTTCCCACTGTTCCCGCTGGAATGCAATACACGCTTGACCGCGTTGAGCAGCTGATGAAAATGGGTCGTCGGTCGGGACAGATTGGAAGTTTAACTCAGCCTGATCAATATCTCCGGCATAGTGGGAAATCAGACCGAGATAATAATAGGCTGAGGCGATACTCAAATCAGCTGCGTAGCGCAGGTGATGGCGGGCGCCTTTGAAATCGGCACTCCTCAACAACATCTTTCCCAGTTGGAAATGAGCCGGACCGAACTCCCCAAAGAGACCTAGCGATTTGCGGTAGTTTTCCAAAGCTTCTCTACGGTTATCGAAATTCTCTTGTTTGAGACCAAGTTGATAGAAGTCCTCCGCGGTTTCGGGGGTGCCGGTGGGGGCTGGATCCGTGAATTCATCGGGATAAGGGTCTCGTCTATGCGTGTAGTTTAATAATTCGCGACCTGCCTGATCTTTGACTATCAAAGTGATGGGATGAGCCGCAAGAATTTTGGATTCGACCTTAACTGTGCTCAACCAGGCGCGCTCTGGTGAAATGGAGACATTCTCATGGAGGAGAACCTCGCCCGGAATCGATAAGTGAATGTCAGCGCCACTCATGGAGGATACCGGGCAAATACCGATCGTCAGGTTGACGAATTTTTCATCATCTCCTGGACCGAGGTGCAGCCGGGCGCCAATCTGCTCACTGGCGCAGGTCAGTCCACCCAAGTCGCGCAGCGGCAGCCACCATTCACGCCACTTTTTCATCTCCCCAGGGGGAAGGAAATCAAAATCGAGTTGGGTCTCCATGGCGCCGCATTGAGTTTCCGCATATAGCGAGCCATCATCCATTAATGCGGTCTGGTTTACGATCCCAAACTCGGATTGACCCCAGGACCAAAGTTTCATTCCAGAAACATCCTGGTAGCGAGCAAAATGGGCGTAACCAGTATCGGATGAGTGCTGCCAGGCACCGAAATAATCCCAGGTGACATCCCGACCGAAGATCGAGACCTGGGCCAGCATATCCTTTTCCCAACGGAAATTTATCGGAGCGTGAAGGCGTTCAGCAGGCCACATCGGCACGCCTTCCATCCCTGGCAGACCTGGTTCAGCGATTATCGGGTCTAAACGCGCCACAGGCCAGGATGATGTCCCCGCGAACTCGTACGAACGCACCCTCTGTAATGGGTAAACGAACTCAGTTTGATCGTCCGAATCCAAGGAGGCGTTTGTCCAGTAATGGTAGCGACCTGGGATGGGGGTGGGGTTGAAAAGCTGTACATCCTGGGCCAGGGCACAGCGATCAGGGAAGAGGGTCAGTTTGATGGTCCAGCGTAAACCAGCCATATGCTCCAAACCACCAATGATGATTGAAGCGCTGCCATCCTCATTCTGGCGGAGGTCCCAATTGACTGGATCAGCGGTGGTGGGTGCGTGCGCCACAGGAAAGCTGAATTCAAGTCCGCCTGAAAAGAACGCACCGCGGATCGCTAAGGGTGAAAATTTAATAATCGGGTTCTTGTAGAAGACTTCCCGCTCTGAGACTTTGTCATATAGCGAATACACTCGCCCACCCAACTCAGGCAGCACAGTGACGCGCAGGTACTTATTTTCCAGGATCAGCGCCCGGTAAGTCACCTCCATTGGTTTAGAGGCAATCTCGTCCTGCAATGTATACGGGTAGATATGTGCAACCCCATATTGCGAGTGGAAGACTGGATTCCTGTTTTCCCCCAGGAGCATATAAGTGGGAAGCGTAATTTCACCGGTGGAGGTGAGAACTTGATCAGCAATTTCCCTGGCTTCCATATTCTTACTCCTGAATATTATTAATATGTCTGTTTGTGGATTAGCGGAAAGTGATCGATGTGGACAACCCTTCGGTTAGCCAGCGGTGTAATACCAGCGCCAGGATTATGGGAGGAATCAATCCCAGTGTAATGGCTACGGAGATGAGAGTGTAGCTGGCATCGGGATTGCCTGCAATGGCGGCGATGAGCACCGGGCCAGTTTGTGTGGCGATTGATTGGGTCAGGAATTTGGCAAACAGGAATTCATTGTACGAGGCCATGAAGGCAAAGGCCGCGGCCGCGACCAGTCCTGGCAGGGCCATGGGTAGGACAATCCGTACCAATGCCTGGAATCGGCTGCAACCATCGATCAGAGCCGCATCCTCGAAATCCTCTGGTATTCCATTGAAATAGAGTGTCAGGAACCAGATGGTGAAAGGCAGTGTGATTACCAGATAGACCAGGATCAGAGAAAGGTAGGTATCCAGCAATCCCATGGTTTGGATGATCACATAATAAGGAATCGCAACCGCAATCACGGGTATCAGGCGGCTGCCTAAGAAGAAATTGAACGTGACGATTTTGCCTCTGAAGCGCAACCTGGAGAATGTGTAGGCACCCAGGGTGCCAAAAATGAGGTTTATGCCCATCACAGCAGTAGCAACTATGAAGCTATTCTTCAAAGCGGCCGGGATCAAGCGAGCTTCTTGTGATATGCGGCTGCGCACCAATTGACCTTTCACTTCGACCGATGTTGGGATCTTACCGGTGAAGACGTAGTTGTAATTTGCTAAAGTGGGATTTTCGGGGAAGATGCGCTGTGGTTTGCTCAGCAATTCACCCTCTCCCTGGATACTGGCAATGGCGACCCAGATGAGGGGTCCAACAATGAAAATAATTAAAATCAAGGCGAGCAGATTCAAGAAAAATTTATTGAGCGATTCCTTTGTTTTAGGATTCATGATTCAGCCTGTCCTCATCACCCGGTCACCGTTGATTCCTCGGTTCTGAGCACACGCAGGTAAAGAATTATTAGAACCAGGGTAATCATGGCGATGATGATCGCAAGGGCAACTCCATTCCCGAGATTGAGTGATTTAAAGATTTCCGCATAGGCAAACCAGCTGATCAGTGCTGTGGAATTGGCAGGCCCACCTCCAGTCATGACATAAATCGTGTCAAAGGTCAGGATGGCGGTCATGGTTTCGTATACGATAACTACTAAAAAGACAGGTCGTAGGAGGGGCAAAGTCACATTGCGGAATATTTTCCAGCTGGTGCCGCCATCGATCCTGGCGGCTTCATATAGTTCATGTGGAATAAGCTGCAAACCAGCCAGGAAGAAAATTGCCACCAGGGGTCCCTCTTTCCATATGAAAGCCATGACCAGACTGGCCTTGGCCAGAGAAGGGATGGCCAGGAATGGAATGTAATTGTCGATCAACCCTACTGAATAGAGAATACCATTGAGAATGCCGAAATCGGAGTTCAGGATCCATTTCCACAACAACCCGCTCACCACGGCGGGCAGCGCCCAAGGCAAGAGAATTACTAATTTTAGGGGAGTGGATAGCCTGATTTTAGTGTTCATTAATAAAGCCACACCCAGCCCGTATACGATCACACCAACCACAGATGCAGCGGTATAGATGCCAGTAACCTGGATGGATTCCTTAAAGTAATAGCTGGTTATTACGTTGACAAAATTTCCCAAACCTACAAAAGGATGCACATTGGGACGGGTGAGAATGTACTGATAAAAACTCATCCGCACTGCGTGGAGGATGGGATAAATAGCAAAAAGGGCAATTACAATAGCAACGGGAAGAATAGAAAGATAGGGATAAATCCTTTGGGATAGAATTGCCCAATTTCGCTTTGGTTTGGCTGCCACTTGTTGTTGGGTCATTCTTACCCACCTCCAAGAAGAAATTCACAGAAAGAAGGAGGGCGACAGAGGTCGCCCTCCTTCCATATCAGCAAAGACTTATTGTGTGGCGAGTTCGTTCCAGTAGTCCGCCATATTGTTGAGTGTATCCATCGTGGATTGCTGCCCGAGAATTGCTTTGTGAATCTCGGCTCGGGTAAAGACATCCCACGTTCCGAACCATGGAGTTAGACCTTCTTTCGCCCTGGCTAATTCAGCTTGGGCGGCGATGACGTCAACATCGCCCCACTGACCAAAAGCTTCCTGCACATCGGGGTCTTCAAATAGCGGCAGCTGGGCAAAACCGAGACCATTTTCAACTGCCCAGCGCTTGACCACTGTGTACTCATTGTCAGTTTTGCCACCGAAGTACTCCAGGAATTTCCAGGCGCAGTCCATCGCCGCTGGCCCCATATTTTCTGCTTCTGGGGTCATAGCGTAGAAGCGCACATAACCTACCGTGGCGTGGCTGTCTCCTGGCATCAGGCCGATCATGAAGGAACCAGCATAATCGCCGCTGTCCGGTAAGTTCAGCGCAGCCATATTGTATTGCGGTAGGATGGTGAAGGTGTGAGCGCCAGCTTGCATGCTTGCAACTTGATCGAGCTCTGCCGTTGTCAGGCTGGCTGGATCGAAGAGTTCAGCCTCGTAGGCCTCGCGCAGCCACTCGATGGCTTCATAAGCCGCGGTGCCTTCTGAATTGAAGGTTGGGTTATTGTTTTCATCGAACAGCGCACCGGAACCCTGATGGCGACCGTAAATCATGGAGATCATCGCCTCAATCGAAGCTCCTTCCTCCTGGGAGAAAGCCAGGATCAGGGGGTAATCTGTGATGCCCTGCTCTTTGAGTGCCACGGACATGTCCCACACGTCCTGCCATGACTCAGGGGGTGAATCGAATCCGGCTTCTGCGAGCTGTTCTTCGTTGTAGACGAAGTCGATCGTGTCAGCATAGTAGGACAGGCCATAGATTTCGTCTTCGTATGTCATACCCTGGAGGGCATAGGGTGCCAGCTCATCGTCATAATCGAGGACCTGGGGGAAGTTGTCACTGATGGAATCCAGCCATCCCGCGGAACCCCATTCCTGCAGCCAGTGGTCGGAGCCGTAGAGCAAAGGTGGGGGATCGCCGGCAGCGAAGCGCCCAACCATCGTGTCGTGGTAATCGAGCCAGCCGTAATTCTGAAGATTGATCTCACAATTCGGATTGGCAGTCTGGAAATTATTGATGTTATCCTGAATGACATCGAGACCATAAGCCCAGACGACGAAATCCAGTGATACTGGTTCAGCAGCTTCCTCTTCTGCGGGGGGGGGTTCTTCAACTTCTTCTGCCGGAGGAGCTTCAGCAGCTGGAGCGCCACAAGCAACTATCAGGGAGGCGATCAGCAATAGGGCAAATACTAGAAATATGGATCTTTGATTGACCTTACTCATTATTTTCTCTCCATTCTCTTTCTGTCTGAAATCGGTTTATGTGTCATGGTTTCAAATTTTGTCCAATTGCGTATGTGATGTCACCTCCTTCAAAATCTTCTCTCATTTTCTGATTATGAGAATGAATTGTGAGTGGATTGATTTGGGGTGCGCGAAATCGTGGTCACCTCTCTAGGATCGAGTTTTAAATCTCGGATCTGGTTGGTTTACAGGCTTGAGAACCAAAGAGAATTTAATCTGGAGTTGTTAAATTAAATGTTTGGATATATGGGTGGTTTATATAATAAAAGTCTCCATCGGCTGAAGAACAATTAGAATAACTTAGTAAGATTAACTAATGTTTCAATATAGTAGACTAATCCTTGAAATTTGTCAACTATCAATGTCGTTGCACCCAATATCACGCATAATGAAGGTTGAATAAGTCAAATTTATCCGAAATGTTGAGAACCTGGGATGACTTGACAAGAGGTGGGAATGCAGTAAACTATATAATTAATAAAGTTTACTATTTAAATGGGTTTGAAATCATGTTTTTCGGTTGAGAAACACATGCAGAAAGCGATACCCAGGCGGGCGAGAGTCCGAAACACCCAACTGGTGCTCAAGACCATTTACGCAAAAGGACCGATCAGCCGGGCAGAGGTGGCTCGGGTAACAAACCTCACCCCACCAACTGTCTCGGACGTGGTTGCATCCCTGATTGCAGGGGGTTTGGTTGATGAAGTTGGGTATGCCCCTTCGACCAGTGGCAGACGCGCCATTCTGCTTAATGTTTTAGACGATTCCCGCCAGCTGGTAGGGCTTGATCTATCCAGAGAAGATTTTCGGGGAGCTTTGGCCAATCTGCGTGGTCAGATCACATACCGCGTTGATTTACCATTGCAAGGTCGAGATGGTGATGCTGCTTTGGCGCTGGTTTACGACCTGGTCGATGATCTGGTCAAATCCGCCAGCAGCCCTTTGCTTGGCATCGGCATCGGCGCGCCTGGGTTGGTTGACGCCTCTGAAGGTGTGCTGCAGCAATCGGTAAACCTGAATTGGCGTTATATCCCCTTTCGCAATCTGCTGCAAAAGCGCTACGATCTTCCGGTTTATATGGCCAACGATAGTCAGGTTGGCGCCCTGGCAGTGTACACTTTTGGTGATCGGCGGGAAAACGGACTGCCCCTGGTTGTAATCAACGCCAGTTGGGGTGTCGGAGCTGGAATTATCATCGATGGCCAGCTCCTGCACGGCAGCCCGGTGGGAGCCGGCGAGATAGGTCACACAACAGTTGTCCCAAATGGCGAACTGTGCGCCTGTGGGAATCATGGTTGTCTGGAGACTATCGCCAGCAGCCGGTCGATTATCAAGCGAGTCAAGACGCTTGCTGAGAACAACCCCCATTCTTCCTTTAATGACTTAGTTAGCGATCTTGATCAAATCGATATGGAAACGGTGTTCCAGGCTCTGGAAGCTGGCAATGAAGATGTGCGGCAAGTAATCTTTGAGGCAGGTCAGGCGTTGGGTATCGCCGCGGCAAATCTGGTGGGCGTGCTCGGAAGCTGCCAGATATTAATCCGGGGCAGTGTGGCCCGCTTTGGACAGCTCCTGCTCGAACCGATGCGGGATGAGATGGATAGGCGCACGCTTCCTGCGCTGGCGCGGGTTTCTGAATTAGGGATCGCGGATGTTGGACCCGACATTGTGATTCAAGGGGCCACTGCTTTAATTTTGCATAACGAGCTTGGGGTGCTTTGAATTTAGAGTGACCATAATGATCTGCAAACTGGATGGTGAATCAGCATCCCAGGTAATCTGTTGATCCTTTCCATAAAATGATCGCTTATTGGAAAGTTCGAATCATTTATTTGCAAATCACCTCGATTAAATGAAGATGAGGCATAGCTATGAGCGAATTACGAATTCAATCCTGGTCAATGCCTGCAGCGAATCTCGGGTTTGAAAACCCGCTGCCCCCACTTTTTCGAAAACAATTACCCCCGCAACTTGGATACCCCCCTGATATCCCAAATGAGATGCTGGAGAATTTGGTTTACGGTCACCTACCCAGCAAACTCCCCTATACTGTCCAGGATGGATATGACCGGCAGCTTCAGCCAGCCGAATTCCGCACTGCAGTACTTGAGAATGAAATTTTAAGAGCAACATTTCTGCTTGAATTTGGAGGGCGATTGTGGTCGCTGGTTCACAAGCCATCCGGACGAGAGTTATTAGAGGTCAATAAAGTTTTCCAACTGGCAAATCTGGCCATTCGTAATGCATGGTTCAGCGGTGGGGTAGAGTGGAATCTCGGCACGATCGGGCACTCGCCCCTTACATGTTCTCCATTGTTTGCCAGCTGTTTGGAAAGGAGTGATGGGACGCCAATCCTGAGACTCTCCGAATGGGAACGTTTTCGGCAAACCCCATTCCAGATAGATGCTTATCTGCCTGATGGTTCTCCGGTGCTGTTCTTACGGATGCGCATTAGGAATCCTAACGAGCATGATGTGCCCATGTACTGGTGGTCCAATATCGCTGTCCCAGAGAGTTCAGACACCCGAGTCATCGCTCCAGCTGAGTCAGCTTACTGTTTGGGATGCAAACCAGGTCATCTTACTCGGATCCCGGTTCCGGAGGCTGGCGGAATTGATATTACCTATTCGAAGAATGCGGCCTACGCAGCAGATTACTTTTTCGATATTCCTGATGGACAATACCCATGGATTACGGCACTTGATGGTGAAGGATGTGGGTTGGTGCAGGTTTCGACTGACAGGATGATGGGTAGGAAACTATGGGTGTGGGGGAGGGAGGTAGGAGGTCGAAACTGGCAGAAATTCCTTTCACCCCCGGGCGATGGTTATATCGAAATTCAGGCTGGTCTGACGCGCACGCAGTTGGAACATTTGCGCATGGCTGCTGGCGCCGAATGGTCCTGGCTTGAGGCCTACGGTCTCCTGGAAGCTGATCCAGGTATCGTGCATGGATCGGATTGGGCGCAAACCAGGCAGCACATCAACCAGGAATTGGAAAACATGATTCCACGCGCTGCTCTGTCCATTGAGCATGAACAGGGCGCAGGTTTCGCGGATGCTACGCCAATACAAGTTATCCAGCAGGGATCAGGTTGGGGTGCACTTGAAAATCGGCGCCGAGAGGTATTTGGGGAACCGCCAATCAATACCAGTGGCTTGAGCTTCAATGCCGATTCACTCTCAGACGAACAAATGCCCTGGATCAATCTCCTTGAGGAGGGTTCATTTCCCGAGAGCGACCCAGGTACACCTCCCCGCGGGTACCTGGTTGGTGAGCAGTGGCTTGATTTATTAGAACGGGCGATACAAAAAAATGCTGTGAAGAACTGGCTGACATACTTCCATTTAGGAGTAATGAGGCATTACGCTGGCGATCTGAACGGGTCTCAGGAAGCGTGGGAGCGATCGTTATCGCAGGAATGGACACCATGGGCAGCCCGAAATCTGGCTATTCTTGCCTGGGAGGATGGGTGTTTAGATGAAGCAGCTGATTTATTGGTTGAGTCGTGTGACGCGGAACCTGGAGTTCTAAGCCTCGCAGTTGAATGCGGCCGTTGTTTAATAGAAGCTGGTCGAACTCATGAATGGTTAGAACGGGTACTGGAATTACCTCAGTCAATTCGTTCGATTGGACGGATACGACTATTAGAGGCTCAGGCAGCTTTGACAGAGGGTGAACTTCAAATAGTCGAACAATTCTTTTCGGATCAAGTAATCGTAGCTGATTTACGGGAAGGTGAGAATTCGATCACCGAATTGTGGTTCAGCTATCATGAACACCGTTTGATCATTGAAGAAAATGTAGCGGTTGACGATTCCCTTCGTACGCGGGTAAGAGCTGAATTCCCTCTTCCTAAAGAGATCGATTTCCGCATGAGATCCGCTTGAGATGTTATAGGTATAAGAAAGGACATTGAATATGAAGGCAGCATTCAAACTTATCGAACCCAAACTCATCCCACCCCTCGACCAGGATTTTCGGCCAGCGGTGTTAGCGAACCACGCATTTCTCGAAGAGATTGATGATTTAAATGTTGGCGTGCCGCTGGTATTGGGACTTGAACGCTCAGATGGATACCTTTCGCGCTTTGAAACCCGCGTATTCCCCGAGGGGCATGAACGTGCCGAAGCAAACCTTGATTATATTGAACGAATTGTTAAATTTCTCATGTGGCAGAAGGGAGGTTGGAAGATTTACATCGGTGGTCCCAGGAATATCGGTGAGTTTATTAAGAAGTGTTATTCACCAGGGGGAGCGCGCGAGTTCGATTATCAATTTATGGAAGAGTTCGTCTATTGCAAGCCATTCATGGTTGTTTCCTGCGATCCTGATGAGGTTCCACCAGAGTTGGAAAGTGGGCAACCTCTTGGCCGTCATTTGGATGGCTGCCGGATTGGTTTTGACCTAGGGGCTTCGGACCGCAAAGTTTCAGCTGTGATCGATGGTCAGGCGGTATTCAGTGAGGAAGTGGTCTGGGATCCAAAGAGCCAATCCGATCCAGAATTTCATTACCACGAGATTATGAGCGCATTGAAGGTTGCAGCCTCCAAGATGCCCCGCATAGATGCCATAGGGGGCAGCGCAGCTGGAATCTATATAGATAACCGGGTTCGTGTCGCTTCCCTGTTCAGGGGCATACCTGCGGAACGTTATGATGAAGTGAGAAATTTGTTTCTCCGCATTCAAGAAGAGATGGGTGTGCCGATGGAGATTGTAAATGATGGGGATGTAACCGCACTGGCAGGTTCAATGTCACTCGAGGACAATGGCGTTCTTGGAATTGCGATGGGATCAAGTGAAGCAGGTGGATATGTCAATATGGAGGGTAATATCACTGGTTGGTTGAACGAACTGGCTTTCGCGCCTGTAGATTACAACCCAGGAGCTCCGCTTGACGAGTGGTCTGGGGGCCGGGGTGTTGGCTCCCAATACTTTTCGCAGCAGTGTGTGTTTCGCCTGGCGCCGGAAGCAAAGATAGATGTACCGCATGAACTTACCAATGCAGAACAGCTGGGATTCGTACAGGAAAAGCTGGAAGCGGGTCATGAAGGCGCAGTAAAAATCTGGCAGACCATTGGTTGCTATCTGGGATATGCGGTTGCCCATTATGCAGACTTCTATGAATTGAAGCATGTGCTTATTCTTGGTCGCTGTACCTCTGGAAGCGGGGGGAAGTACATCTTAGATGGGGCTCTTGAAGTGTTGAAGACTGAGTTTCCAGAACTTGCAGCTCGAGTGAATATCCAATTGCCAGATGAGAAAAGCCGGCGGGTAGGCCAATCCATCGCCGCAGCCAGTCTCCCGGCAATTGATCAGGAGGTTTAGAGATGAAATTTAAACTCGACTCGGCAGAAACCTTTATCCCAGATGGATTTCCACCCGGGGAAGCTTTATTGCGGACCACTCATTTGGGGATCGGCGCTCACCAGGACGATCTTGAGATCATGGCTTTGCCAGGCATATTGGAATGTTTCCAACGAGAAGATAAATGGTTTTGTGGCGTTGTGGTCACAAATGGGAGCGGCTCCCCTCGTGAAGACCTGTACAAAGACTACACGGATGATGAGATGCGCCTCGTAAGACGCAAGGAGCAGAAAAAAGCGGCGATTGTTGGTGAGTATGGTGCCCAAATCCTTTTGGATTACCCCAGCTCAGCCGTTAAAGGCGCGGACAAGAATGCGGTCATCGATGATCTGGTCCAGGTCTTCCAGGCTGCCAAACCAGA
>JBEQLH010000073.1:0-11409 GCA_040326075.1 Anaerolineales bacterium | reverse complement strand
TCCTCTGGCGATATCTCCAATCCAGAGGTGGGTAAGGTGGCTGCAATCTGCTCCAGCCGCCAGCCAGGTAGGACTGATAAAGTCACCTCACTGGGTGTGGCATCCTGCAGGATGTGGGCCAGCTCTCTGGGGCTGGCAGCCGGGCTGAGTGTATATTCACCAGCCTGGAGGGTGGTATCCAACCCCGTATATTTCAAATAGATGATAAAGGTCTGAGCATCTGGAATTAAGCCCACTGCTTCTAGGCGGGAGGCGATCAACGGTGGGGATTCGCCGAGAGGTATTTCAAACGGAACAGGATCACCAAATTTGTCAACTGGTTCGGATATTAGATCAACCTGCAGGAGCAGCTGTGCGGAAAGGCGCAGCTGTTGAAGGGGATCAAGACCGGGAGAAGGTGGTCCAAAGGCTGCTTCAGTCCGCCGGTTAACCTCGAGGAAAGTGAATAAAGCCAGGCAAATTCCAAGGCAAAGGATAGTGATGAATGCCAGCGAGAAGATCGCACCGGTTGATTTGCGTCGTTTACCCATCCGTATTTATACCGGTTTGACAGGATGATTCGAGCAAGAAGTTCAGGATTAAGTTCGGAATGATAGCAATTAGATTAATTCTCATCAGCCTTGGTTTGCGCATCCAGAAATGATTGTAAGATCACAGTAGCGGCTAAATCATCCAGGTGGCCTTTCCGCTTACGGCGGGGGGATCCTATAGCAATCTGTGCCTGGCGGGCTTCAACTGTGGAGAGACTCTCATCCCACAACGCTACCGGGATATCGCTCTGTGATCCTATCTCGGCTGCCAGGCGGGCTGCCCGGCGCCCTTCAAAAGTGGGTTGGCCATCCTCATCCAAAGATTGCCCGACGACGATTTTCCCGGCTTCATGCTTATCTGCAATTTCGAGGATGGCGCCCGCGTTGACGGCCCGTGAGATGTGTTTAATTATCATCAATGGATTGGCGATAGTACCGGTCGGATCGCTCAGCGCGATGCCAATATTTTGGCTGCCTGGATCTACGGCAAGGATTCTCATATTGTGTTTGGATTATCTCACTCAAGGATACCTGGTAGGGAGAGATTTGAAGCCTGATCTGTCCCGGAGGGGATTATGGTGATCCTTAAAGGGATGAACGGCATTAATGGCCACCAGGAGGGATGGGTTTCGATCACAGGTGGAGAAGATAATGGCAGGTTTTCCTCCAGTAGCTGGGCAGCATTTTCAGGTGAGCGGCCGAGAGCGAGACTTCCCGCCTGGATAATGGATGGTTCGCTCTGGATATCTCTCCTAAGCTGCATCCGCCAGCTTGCGGTTGATCTGTTGGTGAAGCGAGGGGAGCTGAGATCTTCAACCATCATCGTTCCCGGTATGGGGGCGTAACCTGCAGGTAAATTAGCGTCAAGAATTGCCTGGGCAAACGCTTCTCGATCTGCTGCGGATACATATGGCGCTTCATACTCTAAGCGCAGGATCAATTCTAACTGACTTGCTGGCTGTAAATCGGGTGGGTAATACGATTCAGTGAGCACATTAATCAGCGCAGGTGATTCAACCAGCAAGATATCTTCTGGGTCAAGCGATGATTGGATCTCCTGGAGGGCATTTTCAGTCAGGGTTGAGATCAGCTCTTCCTTAAGCTGATCTCGATCAGCAGCGGCCGGGGAGGGGCTCTGGGCGAGACTGCCCCCACGAGTGGAGGCGAGGTTTTCCACAGTCAGGAATAGCCCAAGGTCACTTTCGATGGCGGTGATCCTGCCTGGTGGAAGATTGCCAGCGCGGCCGGGTGACAAGGCCTTGATGGAGATTTCTATTTCCTTTCCAGGTCCGGCTGGAACGCGGGCATCACGCTGGGTGGTAAACCTTTGGGCAGAATCTACGGTGCTTACCACGGTCCCAGCTGGAATGTTCACAGTTTGATCGGTAAGATTTCTAAATTGGGCAGTTCCGGAGGCGAAGCCAGTCGGGATTTCGACGGTGCCAGTCGTCTGTATGCTCCCGCGTCCTTCCACAATTGTGTTGATCATGTGGATCGGAAAAATACCCGTCAGATTGATCTTTTCAGCCGTGTCACTGGCCTGGACTTCAAGGGTGATCTCTTGACGCCTGGTTTCTGGTGAGATAGTGATATCAGCACTGGGGATCAAGATAGCTGCGATGGATAGGACAGCTAATACTCCAAGAGTGAACAAACCTATCCTGATAGGTGGGGATAAAACCGGAGTTTCCCTTTTTCGATGCAGGGGATCAGTCAGAATCTCGTGCACCTTCGAGATCCGATCTTGTCCCTCTTCTTGCCCAAGAGCAGTCGGGATTTTATTCCGCAGCGGCCGTTTCCAACGCGATTTTTGGGCTTTCCGTACAGATTTGTAAACTGATATTCCCAATAAATTCGCCTGGAACCTGACTTCGGGATCAGCAGTGACCAGTGCGATCTGAACCCCAAGCGATTGGCTGTGCCGTAAGAGTAAGACCAGATCGAGGCGACGGTCCAGCAGCCGTCCTCGGGCGGGCCAAACCAGTACCACCCGTCCAGTCTGACTCCATCCCATTTTGTCCCGGACTGAGATGGTGTCATCGTGAGGCTCAAGCTGAATGATTTGGGTTTTCACAGAAGATACTTCTATTCGGAATTAAATTGACTCAGGATGCCGTAATTGGGCAATCCCTAAAGTTTATCCTTTATCCATTCATCCGCGTTCGCTAATGATTGATCGAGTTGGCTGGGGTCCTTGCCGCCAGCTTGTGCCAATGTTGGACGGCCACCCCCGCTTCCTCCGAGGGGTTGGGCAGCATACTTGACCAGCTCACCGGCGTGCAGGCCACGGGCGACCAGGTCTTCGGTAACCGCCGCGATCAGAAGTGGTCGTCCATCATAAACCGAGCCCAGCAAAATTACACCGCTCTGGTATTGCTGACGGAAACGGTCCGCCATCTCCCGCAATGACTCGCCATCAGCCTCAGGTAGAATGGCTGTCAGGACAGCAACTCCATCTACGAGTGGGACGTTCTCCAGAAGAAGGTTAAATTCCTGGGCGATTAACTCTCGTCTGAGGGACGAGATGCTTTTTCGTGCTCCATCCAGCTGTTCCAATACCCCGCGCGTTTTATCAACAATTTGATCCGGGTTGGTGTCTAAAAGCCCGGCGGTCTGATTGAGAAGGTTAAAACGACGATGGATCAACTGGTAAGCTTCTCGCCCGGTGACCGCCTCTATCCTTCGCAAACCAGCCCCAACACTGCTCTCGCTGGTGATCAGGAATGTACCGATATCATTGGTTTCACCAACATGCGTTCCTCCGCATAATTCATAAGAAAACGGTGTTTCACCGCCCATGGTTATCGTGCGCACTGTCTCGCCATATTTCTCACCGAACAGGGCGATGGCGCCTTCTGCCATGGCTTGTTGGAGCGGCTTGATTACAATGTTCAAAGAGTAATTTTCAAGGATTTTACGGTTGACTCCCGCTTCAATTTCTTGAAGTTGAGCGGTAGTAACTGCCTCCGGATTAGTGAAGTCGAACCGCAAGCGATCTGGGGCTACCAGGGAACCTGCCTGGCGGGCGTGATCGCCTAATACCGCGTGCAGCTCTGCGTGCAGCAGATGGGTGGCGGTGTGGTTGCGCATAATATCCTGCCTGCGCTGCACATCAACCTGGGCCAAGCCTCGATCACCAGTTCTTGGTTCCCCATTTATTACCTCTCCAATGTGCACGATCACTCCCGCTGATGGTTGGCGGATGCCAGTGACCTCTATCTCCCAGGCCGGATCGGCAATCGAAACAATACTGCCCATGTCGGATACCTGTCCGCCTGCCTCGATGTAGAAAGGGGTCTCAGGGAGCAACACTTCCACCTGATCACCTGGATTGGCCTGATTGACCAGCTCGCCATCCGTAACTAACGCCAGCAATATCCCTTCAACTGCGTATTTATCGTAAGGATCATAGTTGACACCCTCTGCACTAATCTTACCTTCCTGCACCAGGTCTTTGAGCAGATCTTGATACAGTTCGATGTTTTCTTCCCCGAATACCCCGAAGACTTCTCCAGCTCCGGAGGCCAGGCGGTGATCCTCCATGGCGGAGTGGAACTCTTTTTCATCCACCTCAATACCCTGCTCGCGCGCAATGTCCTTGGTAATCTCGAGAGGCAGACCATAGGTGGCATAAAGTTCGAAAGCTTTTTCACCTGGCAAGCTTGTCTGATCGTTTGCCTGGGTATTTGCCAGCAAAGTTTCCAACTTTGAGACCCCTGCCTCGACTGTGCGATGAAATCGTTTTTCTTCGCGGAACAGGTTATCCACGATCGCGGAACGATTGCGGGGTAGCTCAGCGTAGAACTCACCATAATTTTCAATCACGCTCTCCGCAATTTGTGCCAGAAAGGGTTCTTCAAGACCGATCAAACTGCCGAAACGTGATGCTCGGCGGATGATCATTCGGCTGACATAATTGCGACCGGTATTGCCAGGTACAACGCCATCCGCGATCAGAAAGGCAGCCGCGCGGGCATGATCGGTGATCACCCGGTATGGTGTAATATTGGCCGCTTTTTCTTGATCGCTGTGACCGGTAAGCTGCTGGACAGTATCCATGATAGGACTGAGCAAATCTGTTTTGTAGTTCGAGTCGACTCCTTGAAGCACCAGGGCCATCCTGTCCAAACCCAAACCGGTATCGACATGCATGGCTGGAAGCGGTATTAGAGTTGAGGGACCGGTCCGGTTGTACTGCATGAATACCAGGTTCCATAATTCAAGATAGCGGGTGCAGCCATCTAAATTTACCTGACAGTTATGCTCTGGTTCATTTTCATGGATACAATACCCAGGTCCGAGATCTAAAAAGATTTCGCTGTTCGGCCCGCTGGGACCAGTCTCAGCCATCTCCCAAAAATTGTCCTTCCTTCCAAAGAACAGGATATGAGAAGAATTAAAACCTGGTTGTTTGATCCAATAATTTGCTGCTTCATCATCGCGTTCAATTTCACCCTTCTCATCTTCGAAGCAAGTAGCCCAGAGTCGATCCTTTGGCAATCCCCAAGTATCGGTGAGCAATTCCCAACCCCACTCGATGGCTTCTTTTTTGTAGTAGTCTCCAAAGGACCAATTCCCCAGCATTTCGAAAAAAGTATGGTGGGTATCATCCCGCCCGACATCATCTAGATCATTGTGCTTGCCTGCAACTCGCATGCACTTTTGTGAATTTGCGGCCCGTGTATAAGGTCTCAGATCCGTTCCGAGGAATACATCTTTGAACTGAACCATACCCGCGTTGGTGAATAATAATGTTTGATCCCCACCGGGAACTAATGAAGAAGAGGGGACAAAGGTATGCCCCTTATCAACGAAGAAATCGATGAAAGTCTGCCGGATACGCGCCCCTGAGAATTGCTTATCGAACATAACTGCTCCTGAAGGTTTATCCAATGTACAGGTTCTTGGGAACATAGAGGAGAATCCTCCATCGTTAAACCCGTTCCTGCCAGGGTGAATTATACCAACTTGGTAATTAGCATTTGGATTGAAAGTCAATTACATTCGGATGGTTAATTGGCTAAATAATTTCTACGATATAATGACAAGCCCGATAAGGGAGCACGAGGCGCATTGAATATTGGAATCCATCGAGGCTTTGTGAATAACTTATATTCCACCAGATCAATTGCTATTACCAGGTCAAATTCATCCACCACTACACCAGTTTATACCCTGGTTGTTCGGTTAATCGATGCTTTCCGCAGGGGAAAATCTATTGATTGAACCGATCGCAGTTGATAGTGAATTGTCCGGATTTACCCCCGAACCTATATTAAACTTGAGCCACCTGCCCACCTGGACCATGGTGATAGTCACGGGTTCAGGATGAGATCTCGGACGAGGTAATGCAGAGTTATGCCTCAAGTCGATAGTGAGGGTGAAATCACCCAACCAGTCTCGCGCAGCCCAACCAGGATATGGTTGAGGCGAGCAATATCTTTGGTATTGCTCGGGCTGCTGCTTTATTTCTTCTGGCCATTACTTGGGGAGATTAGAGCTGCAGCAGATTTATTCCGCACTGCAGATTGGATCTGGTTGCTGGTTGCAATTATTATTCAAGTGTTTTCCTACAGTTTTCTGACCTGGATGAATGCATTAGCATTGCAGCCCTTTTCAGGAAAAATCGGATTTATCCCATTGGCAGGTGTCTTGACCTCCATGGCGTTTATTATTGTAGCCATACCAAGTGCAGGAATCAGCGGGATTGCCTTACGGGTTCACTTATTGCGAAAATATAATTATCTCCCAGAAGAGTCATTATTTTCATTGGCGGTTGAAACGACTCTTGAACTCATCGCGCTGGTTTCGGTTGCCTTGATTGGCATTGTTTATCTAATCCAAAGTGGTGGGTTAACTTTAAACAATGTGCTGCTCCTGGCTTTGATCGGAGTACTCGTCATCACTCTTTTATGGCTCACCTGGTACATACTGAGCGATTATGACCGCAGCCGCCGGACATTGAAGATAGTTGTCAAATTCTGGAACCGGTATGCAGAAAGGATTAAAAAACTCGATCTCGCAGATATGGATGACCGCCTCAGTTATTTCAATCAAAATATCAGGCGTTATCCGCGATCATCGTGGTGGAAATTTCCACTGTCTGCATATGGAAAAGTGATATTGGACGTGCTTACCCTGGGAGTCTGTTTCAGGTTGTTCGGCTATACCATCTCTCTGGATACGCTTCTCATCGGTTATGGGTTGATCCTCACCTTGAGCGGTGTCAGCACCCTACCAGGGGGATTGGTTATGACGGAGGCATTAGCGCCGATAATCTTTTCAAGATTGGGAGTGCCGGGAGCAATAGCTCTGGTTGCTGGATTAACCTACCGCCTGATCGCCTTCTGGTTGGTCCGTTTTGTGGGCTATTTCAGCTGGTTGATATTGGAAAAGAAAGAATGATCTCACCCCCGATGCGCAGGTATCTTTATTTCTCGGTATTCGCTTCAGGGATGACGACTCTGGCAGTGGAGATATCCGCTTCCCGGTTGTTAGGGAATATATTCGGGACAAGCAACCTGGTCTGGGCGAGCATTATCGGTTTGATCCTGATCTACCTGACAGTGGGTTATTTTCTTGGGGGCCGTTGGGCAGACCGGTCCCCCTACCAGCGGACAATGTATTTAATCATGGCCTGGGGAGCATTCTTGATCGGATTGGTGCCCTTAGCGGCGAACCCGGTTTTGAGAATGGCAGCAGATGCTTTTGACCATCTTCAGGTCGGCGTTCTCTTTGGTGCATTTGCCGGTGTGCTGATCCTTTTCAGCATCCCAGTGACTTTGCTGGGAACAATCTCTCCTTTTGCTATTCGCCTGTCTATTCGCACACCTGCTGAAGCTGGCACCATATCCGGCAGAATCTATGCCATATCAACACTGGGGGCATTTGTGGGCACTTTTTTACCTGTACTGTTATTGATCCCTACCATAGGAACGACGATGACCTTCGTTGTTTTCAGTGTGTTCTTAATGCTGGTTGCGATCGTCGGTTTGTGGGTTTCAAGCGGATGGAGAGTCGCATTGCCCTGGTTGTGGATGCCAATTGCAATCATTCTGCTGGTGATTTTTGGATTCGGCAGAGGTGTTAAAGCGACCCCTGGTCAAATCTTCGAAACAGAATCGGAATACAATTACATCCAGGTCTTGGAGCTTGATGGTTATCGATACCTGCGATTGAATGAAGGGCAGGGCATCCATTCTGCGTATCACCCCACAGAGATCAATTATTATGGCCCCTGGAAGCAGTTTCTCGCAGCTCCATTCTTCAACCAACCACCATTCCTTCCGGAGGATGTTGATAACATTGCGGTTGTAGGCCTGGCTGCCGGGACGACAGCTCGACAGGCGACAGAAGTATTTGGTCCTATCCCG
This sequence comes from Anaerolineales bacterium, assembly GCA_040326075.1. Classification (GTDB taxonomy): domain Bacteria; phylum Chloroflexota; class Anaerolineae; order Anaerolineales; family UBA4823; genus PFL25. Next base: position 3,506 of record JBEQLH010000073.1, on the reverse strand, counting down.
ATCGATGGATTTGAGATTGATCCAAAAATCATTGAGATCGGACAGCAATACTTCGGTATGAATCAGCCCAACCTGAACGCTGTGGCACAGGATGGGCGCTGGGGATTAGAGCGGAGCCAGCAAAAATATGATCTGATCGTGCTGGATGCTTATCGCCCTCCTTATATCCCCTGGCATTTGACCACCCTTGAGTTCTTCCAGAATGTCCAGGATCATCTGAGCGAGAGTGGCACTCTGGCGATAAATGTTGGCCGGGCTCCTGGTGATCGCAGGTTGATAGACATCATGGTTGGAACGCTTCAAATGGTGTTCCCTTCGGTTTATGTAATGGATGTGCCGGAAACGTTTAATTCCATTATTTATGCCACCATGCAGCCAACCACGGCGGACAACTTGTATATCAACTTTATTGATTTATCAGACCGCGCAGATGTGCATCCGCTGTTGATTGAATCCCTGCAAATCGCGGCGTTAAATCAACAACCCACTCCGGAATCAACAACTGTGTTCACTGATGATTTAGCGCCAATAGAGTGGATTACAAACAATATGGTGCTCAGGTTTATGATATATGGTGATATGGAGATTTTACAATGAGTGATAATGATCAAGATTTATCCCGCACTGGTTATCGCCGCTGGCTTTCATGGATAGTAGCAATCCTGGTGCCGGTGATATTGATTCTCACCTCAGTGCGCCTGCTTATAACCCCAGCATTTGTCAATCTGGAATACCGGACTCCAAATTTCCCATCTGATCCTTATGGATTCACCCAGGAGGATCGATTGTATTGGTCGGAAATTGCGCTTGATTATTTACTCAATGATGAAGGTATCTCATTCTTAGAAAACTTGCAGTTCGAAGATGGCTCGCAAGTATACAACGCTCGCGAGCTGAAGCACATGGTGGATGTAAAGAATGTGCTTCAGGCAGCATTGATCGTTTGGTATGCCTCACTTATCAGTATTTTCCTGCTCGGTATCTGGGCTTATTGGGGAGGTTGGAGGGACGAGTATAAACACGGTCTTGCCCGGGGAGGGTGGATCACAGTTGTCCTGATCGCAGTGACGCTGGTGGGGGTGCTGATCGCATTCAGTGTGTTCTTTGTTTTCTTCCACCAAGTCTTCTTCGACTCCGGCACCTGGGTTTTCCGGTTTTCTGATACTTTGATCCGGCTGTTCCCCGAGCGATTCTGGCGGGATACTTTCATCGCCATCGGGATGCTCTCAATAGCTGGTGGCTTGGCCTTAGGTTTGGGCTTTCGCAGGAAAACAGCTAATAGCGAATAAAATTCTGGGCGGTAATTTGCCTGCCGCCCAGATTTATAAGGCTTATGCTCCAAACTTCTCTAACCGTCCTGCATGAGCTAGTGCCAGGGGCAGAGTTTCCGTTGAGGGGAAATTTCCCAACCCACCCTGACTACATGCGCGTTCGCCAAAGCTGGATTGGCTATCAGGCCGGATAGTAGCTGGTGCCCAGAGTAAGAAAGGTACTGGATGCCAGGAGTGAGTCTGCAATCTGGCTGGAGTGGAATGATCTCCGGTGATAACGAGAACATCTGGATTGAGCTCCAGCAGGCGGGGTAATGCCCGATCAACGCCTTCAATTATCTTGGCTTTACCGGCAAAATCGCCATCCTCGCCTTTGCTATCGGTCTTCTTGATATGGATAAAAAAGAAATCGTGCTCGTCCCATACCTGAGCCAAGGCGGCAAATTCATCTTCTGGCCTCTCTCCACTGAAATCGATCACCTGCATACCAACCAGACTGGCTACACCTTTGTACATTGGATAAACTGAAATCGCGGCGGGGTCCAGCCCGTAGGAATCCTGGAAACTTGGCAGGCTGGGGTCTGTGGCGAAACCACGCAATGTCATCCCATTCGCTTTATCGTTGTCAGCCAATATTTCCCGAGCCTTAGAAATCCACTGGTTGAATAAATCTGCGGTGTACTCAGCTGCTGCGGAACGTTCTGTCGCAGCGAGTGGGGGAACGCCTGTTCGCTGGGGGTCGGTATCATCGATATCGGGATTGAGGTTATCACCCCGCATCACCACGGCAAAGCGGTATTCTTTGACATGACGAACCTCGGTTGATATTCCAGGGATAACAATTTTCTTCAAGCTCTCGACCAATGGCAGGGCTTCCTCGGTTGCGATCCGACCTGCTCGCCGGTCGGTAATATTGCCATGCGCATCCAGGGTGCAGAAGTTTCCCCGTGCAGCTACATCTCCAAGCCTGACCTGCAAACCAACACCAACCGATTCCAAAACACCACGACCGATCTCGTATTCAAGAGGGTCATAACCGAAAAGGGCCAGATGCGCGGGACCGGATCCTGGAGTGATGCCTGGACGGATAGGTGTAACCTGTCCGAGTGCACCTTCGGAGGCCAGCTGGTCCATATTTGGTGTTTGGGCTGCTTCAAGTTCAGTTGGCCCCCCAGCAATTATGGGTATACCTCCCAATCCGTCCATGACTAATAAAACGATCTTGCTTGAAGCGGTTCGCAATAACGGGGGAATATAATCGAATGGCATTTTTTGTTCCTTAATTGAGCTGATTAAAGGGCGCAGAGTAGCTCTCCTTACTTGACTCTACGCCCGATTGGGTTCCCAATTATATTGTTTTTAGCGAAACTTTTTCCAGTCTCCCAGTGGATATCAGCGGATGGCTTGTTCAGTTTCCCGGTCGAAGATGTGCATGTTGTCCATATTGAAGACCACTTGCATTGTCTCTCCAATTTTTGCGCGTGTCCGCGGGTCTACCCGAGCAACATAATCGTGCTTCCCGGATTTCAAGAACAGGATGATTTCATTCCCCATTAACTCCGTGATGTCCACCTTGGTTTCGACAGGTTGAGCAATAATCCCTGGTGGTGCAAACTCAGGATTTAATATATCCTCAGGTCGGATACCAAAGATAACTTGCTTACCGACACTAGATTGATAAGCCTCACTGCGGTCTTCAGGGATTTGAAGCACGACTGAGTCAGCCTCGATGATCAACCTGCCATCGCTCTGTTGCAAGGTACCAGGGAAGAAATTCATCGCAGGTGAGCCGATAAAGCCAGCCACAAACAGGTTGTTTGGATGATCGTACAGAGATTGCGGCGTATCGATCTGCTGCAGGAGTCCAGCATCCATCACCGCGATCCGGGAGGCCATGGTCATCGCCTCGGTCTGATCGTGGGTCACATATATGAAGGTGGTTTGCAGCTGCAGGTGCAGTTTGCTGATGTTAGCCCGGGTTTCGACACGCAGCTTGGCATCCAGGTTGGAAAGTGGCTCGTCTAAGAGAAATACCTTAGGTTCGCGTACGATGGCACGTCCTACCGCAACTCGCTGGCGTTGTCCGCCAGATAACTGGCGAGGTTTGCGATCAAGTAGTTCCTCAATCCCTAATATTTGGGCAGCGTCATCTACCCGTCTCTTAATCTCGTCTTTGGGGGTCTTCCGCAATTTGAGACCGAATGCCATGTTGTCATAAACTGACATATGGGGGTA
>JBEQLH010000306.1:0-3893 GCA_040326075.1 Anaerolineales bacterium | reverse complement strand
CCAGTATTCGATACATGCCTGGTCCGGGTTACCGATCACTCTGAAATAATTGACCCGGACGAGCCAACTCAAGGATTGAAGAATGAGTATTCACGAGTTCAATCCTTCAATGCAGATGGGAGTTTTATTTTGGTGATGAGCACCACAGGAAATTGGTATGTATATGATGGTGTAACTTTAGATCTGCTAGGGCAGTTACCGATCAGCGTTGAACCGCGTTGGGATGCTGAAGACCCGGACCTGCTCTACTTCATCGAAGAAACTGCGTTAATGTCCCACAGGCTCTCAACTGGCTCAACTGAAATTGTCCACGAGTTTCGCAATGATTTTCCAGATAACAGGATTTCAGCAGTCTGGACGCGCTACGAAGGAAGGCCAACAGCCGACACTCGTTATTGGGGATTGATGGCAGAGGATGAAGAATGGATGCCTGTTGCATTATTGATTTACGATCTTAAAGCCGATCAGGTTATTTCAATGAGGGAAGTTGATAATAGGAAGGACATCGACTCGGTTACGATCAGCCCATTAGGCAATTATCTGCTCGCTTTTCATGATGATTATTGTGAGGTCGGTCAATTGGGAGATGAGGCAAATCCATGCGGATTAATGATTTACGATCGAAATTTGCAGAATGGACGGGGATTACTGCGGATTGTGGGGCATTCGGACATCGCTATGGATGGGAATGGCCGCGAAGTATTGGTTTTCCAGGACATCGACAGCGATTATTTATCAATGCTCGATTTGGGGAGCGGTGAGATAACACCCCTCTGGTCGATTGATTTCAGCCATTCGGCGATCGGTTTCCATTTTTCAGGAAATGCATATCAGCAGCCTGGATGGATTCTGGTTTCGACTTATAACGGAGCCCAACCATCCGCCACCTGGATGGACGATCAAGTATTTGCACTCGAACTTAAACCAGGTGGGAGAGTTGTACGCTTTGCGCATAGCCGTTCGTTATGGGATGAAAATCAGGAGCATGATTACTGGGCAGAGCCGCATGCGAGTGTTAATCAGGACTTCACTCGCATTTTATTCACCAGCAATTGGGGGCGTTCTGGTTCTGAAGAGGTCGACATGTACCTGATCGAATTACCGAATGATTGGATGGTGAATTTGAGTCATGAATGAGACTCCTGAACCAGGATGGATTTCTCGATTCAAATGGCCAATTCTCGGTGGATGTGGGTTGATAATCTTTTTCTTATGTGGAAGTTTTCTTCTCTTCCTTCCAGACATACTTTCCAATCCAAAGGTAAGACAGTCATCAGAGGCTCTATTTGCTGCGATCCCCACCAATATAGTAGCGGTTGAAGATTTAGATCTCTCAACATCGGCGGTTGATGTGACGCCAACAGCGCAGCCTTTAGAGACTGATGATGGTTTACCTAACAGGGAAGTTGTATATGTGATCCAGGTGATCGATGGCGATACGATAGAGGTGTTCTTGAATGAAAAAGCTTATCGCCTGCGATATATTGGTATCGATTCTCCTGAAATCGGCATGCCTGGTTCAGAAGAAGCGACAGAAGCCAACCGGGATTTGGTCAGTGGACAGATCCTCGAACTCGAAAGTGATATTTCAAATACTGATCAGCACGGTCGTTTGCTGCGATATGTTTATCTGAGCAATGGGACTCTGGTAAACGCAGAGCTGGTCGCGTTGGGTTATGCTGTGGCAGTCGCTTATCCTCCAGATATCAAGTATCAAGAAATGTTTGAAGCTAAACAACTAGAAGCCCAGGAAAATGGTTTAGGTCTCTGGATTACACCAACAGCAGCTGCGACATTGGTAAGTGAAGAATATGCAGCAATTGTTGTGATCGATCCAGCATGTTCTCAATTCAATGCTCCTGGAAACGATAATGAAAATAAGAATGAAGAATATGTATGTTTGGTCAGCCAAAGTATTGAATTGGTCGAAATGACTGGTTGGATTGTACGAGACGAATATGGATGGACGTATTCCATTCCTGAATTTACCCTGGAACCTGGAACAGCTGTAAAAGTGAGGTCTGGGTGTGGTGATAACTCTCAAAAAGATTTATATTGGTGTAAGGATGAAACGGCGGTATGGAACAATGACGGTGACTGTGTTTATCTCATTAGTAAAGAAGGAAAGACGATCGCCCAATATTGTTATTAACCTTAAGGGTGGATAATCAAAGATGACATACAACCAAATTTATACCAGACTACCTGAACCAGATAAGATTAAGAATACAAATTTTGTGAATTCCGCTGCTGTAAATACATGAGCAATGCTAAGACTGCTCCAAGGGCAAAGATTATTGCGCCCATGATATACACACCGCTCAATGGTAACCAACGCAGCAGCACATAAGCGGTCACCGGTCCAAGCGCGCTGCCCAAATCGCCTGCTGTGTGGAGCAGCCCGATAGCTTTTCCCCGTTGTGCCTGTTCCACCATATCTCCGGTCCGGGTAGTGAGTAATGCTTGAATACTACCCCCTGCAATAGCGGAAAAACAGATTCCAATCAAAATAAAAATCGGCTCGCTTCTGACTAATAGCAGCATTCCGATCGAACCGATTACCAAACTAGCAAATGTGACTCCCCATCGGTTACCCAAGCGGTCGGATAAATTGCCTGCCATTGGAGCCGCAATCATACTTAAAATGGTGCGCGTTGCCAGCAGAATCCCAGTTAATGTGGCCACACCGATGAGCAGATTGCTCGAGTTCAATTGATCTTGTACCAGCAAGGCCAGAGTTGCCGCGAGAACACCGGCAGTGACGAAGCGGTTTATACCTTGTAAAGTTAACACTCCGATCATCTCCCGGTTAGGCCGGAATCTTAACGAGGAAATCCCTTCGATTTGAGATTGCTGTACTATTTTTTGTGGACGAGTTTCTGGTAAGAAGAACAATGCGATTAATCCCCCCAAGACTGTTACAAACGCGCCAATCCACATTGCGGATGAATACCCCAATTGATCGGTCAACAGACCACCTGTAAATGCACCAATTGCCAATCCCAGGAAGAACCAGGTCTGGTAGAGTCCGGTCCAATGACCCCGGTCTGTATCTGTAGTTACATCCAGAATTATCGTCGATCCACCAACCCAAATTCCAACCCACGCCAATCCCCAAAGCAACCGGCCAGTCAACAGGGGCCAGAAACCACTCCAGGCAGCATAGATGGCGGTAGATAATGCGCCAATGAAAATCGCTGGGATGAACAAGCGTCTTCGGGATGAGCGGTCATACAATATCCCAATAGGTCCGTTCAGAAAAAGCCTTATCAAGCGATTAGCGCTTAGAATTATCCCTACTGCAGCTAATGTAATCCCTGCATCAGCAGTGTGGGTTGGCAGCACTGTATAAAGAGTGGAATCACCCATCAAGGAGAGGGCAGTACCCAAACCCAAGGGAAATAGCACCCTGGCAGGATTGATCGCCGAGTGAGGGTCTGACAGGCGCTTATTAGAATTTCTGTTACCGGAAATTTGGGGCATCACCAGCAATTAAATTACTCGAGATCACTAACGATATCCAGCTTAGGCAGGTTCTGAATTTATTCTTTATTGCCAGGAGTGGTTTTCTCTAAGGTATCAAAAATCCGAGATTTTCCATAATTCATTCAGGCTTGATATTCAAACAGGATGAACTGAGTTTACCATAGGTCTTATTGGTGAGATTTGTGACCCGACTCTGCCTTATTGAGATGCCGATTGAAAAACGAAGTAAGCTGCATAGAGGATGTCTGATGATCGGTTTCATTGGATGTAAATAAACCCTCCCGTAAACAGCGCAACCGGCTGCCATCCAATTTTTGGACAATCACAAAAGCCGGGCAAGGGTCATAATCAAGAAATTTGACCACGGAAAATTCCTGGCGTTGACCAACTACAACTCGATCCTGGTA
>JBEQLH010000072.1:0-11489 GCA_040326075.1 Anaerolineales bacterium | reverse complement strand
GAACTTATTTTAGCGTTACGTCCATCCACCCTCGACGATCTGGGGTTAGTAGCAGCGTTACAATCCCATGCTGAGAGATTCCTGAGCGGGAGTGGAATTGACTTTGAGTTAAATACAGATGGTCTGACAAGTCGCCTCGAACCTGAAATGGAGACTGCCCTTTACCGGATCTACCAGGAGGCTCTAAATAATGTCAGGCGCCATTCTGGAGCGAAGAGGGTGTCCATCTCCATGATCAAGCAAGACGACTTTCTCGAAAGTGAGGTACAAGACGATGGGCATGGTTTTGATTCTTCCGGGTTAGATTCGAACGAAGACAATCCACATGGGCTAGGATTATTGGGCATAAAGGAGCGCGTCAACCAACTGGGCGGAGAAGTAGAAATTATCTCTAAACCAGGGAGTGGTACACTCATCCGCCTGCGTCTCCCAATATCGGAGGTTGATGGTGACTGATCAAATCTCTGTGCTGATCGCAGACGATCATACAATTGTTCGCTCAGGTGTGCGTTTGCTCCTGGAAGCCGAAGCGGACATCGAGGTAGTCGGTGAGGCACTTAATGGTCGGGAGGCTTTGAACCTGGCGGAGTCACTCCAACCAGATGTTGTTTTAATGGATATCACCATGCCAGAGATGGACGGGTTGGAGGCTACAAGGGAAATCAAAACTCGCTTCCCGCAGATCAATGTGCTGGTTCTAACCATGCACCGGTCGGACGAATACTTCTTCGAGATGCTCAAAGCAGGAGCCTCCGGATACATACTCAAGGGTGCCAAGACAAGTGAACTCATCAATGCAGTCAGGGTCGTTCAACAAGGCGAGGTCTTTCTCTATCCAACAATGACCCAGAAATTGGTAAATGGTTATCTCGAATTATCAGAATGGGATAAGGAGTCTGGACCCTCGCTGAGCCTCCGTGAGAAGGAGATTCTGAGCTTGTTAGCGGAAGGTTATAGTAATAAAGAGATCGCAGATTTATTGGTTATAAGCCCAAGCACTGTTAACTCTCATCGCAGTAATGTGATGGATAAGCTCGGATTAAACAATCGACGCGAGTTAATTCAATATGCACGGAAGCGGGGACTGATCAAGGATTAGCTCTTTATTTTAGAAAATAAATGTACCAATTTATTGATGGAAAAAGCCAAAATAATTGGCTTTTTTTTCGATTAAGTTTGGCGATTTCTGTGATGTACAAACGCGCCTTTTTTCACTAATATTCCTTTAAGGTTTTACACAAGAAATGGAGACGTGATGACTACCCACCGGGTGTATGTAATTTGGGTTCACCCACTTTTTCACGACTCATTGCATCAGTTGTTGGTTCACACTGATATCAAATGGGTGGGTGCAGCCTCGGATTTCACTATCGCGGTTGAGGAGATTTCCAGTCTCCATCCTGACACAATACTCATCGAAGAGGTGGAAGGTGAAACGACCACATCTGCATTTATGAAAATTCTGGAAAAGTTTCAATGGGATTTGCGCGTGGTGGGAGTAAGTCTCAATGATAATCAAATGAGCGTCTACCAGCACGCGCAACAAACGGTGGGGAAACCAGAGGATTTGATTCGCTTGATTATTCAGTGATAAACCTCAGAGGGTTTCTCCGAAACACAAAAAATGGTTGCATGTCTTGATTATTCCAAGGAGGTCCACTATTGAAATAAAGTTGTCGGCTTAAGTGAAAATTTCTGAGGAGAGTGCTACATGTTTCGTAAACTGATTTTAATAACATCAATGCTCATTCTAGCTACACTGTTATTGGCCGCTTGCGCAGGTTCTGAAGGGGAAGAGGGACCGCAAGGACCACAAGGACCAGCGGGACCTGCAGGAGCTCAAGGCCCCGAAGGTTCAATGGGAACGGAGCTGACTGAAGAGCAACTCGCGGCGCTGGAAACCGCGGGGAACTTAGGTGGCATCCAGTTTCCGGGTCTGGACGAAGTCCGCCGGGGTTGTCCTGCCTGCCATGAGCTGGTCGATGAGGAAACAGGTGGGTATACCCTGCCTTTTGAGGCTCACGAAAGAGCAGAAGCACGTGGTGAGGAGCATCCAGAAGTTGCCCCAGATGGCACATCCCTGGCAGCAACCGAAGAAGTAAAAGTAACTACCTGTTTGCAGTGCCATGCGGCTGGAACTGGCGATCGTGCTGGGAAAGGGGTCATTGCTCCCCTTGCCTTACGGGATATTGTTCATCCTGCCCACATGTACAGCCAGTGGTTTAAGTTGCATTATGGTGGAAACTGCTTCGCCTGTCATAATGTGGATGGTGAAGGCAATTGGGAATTGCTCACAGAAAAAGTTGAAGTAAATGAGAAAGGTGTCCCTGACCCTGATTCACTCCCAATCCCCGGTGCTGTTCCAATTGGCGGAGCAGCGCCGTCATCAGAGTCAGCGGCTCTTGGTGGTAGATTGTACGATAAGTGGTGGAAGGAAGCCGGGGTAGACGAACCAAGTTCAGATCAACCCCTATGGGCAACTCAATCTACCAATGAACGCAGTGGTGCTGACACCTGGCGATGCAAAGAATGCCACGGTTGGGATTACCAAGGAGCCGCTGGAGCTTACGGGTCTGGTTCCCACTTCACCGGCTTCTCCGGCGTGTTCGATATCCAGTCGGAATCCTTTGATACGATCGTCGCATTTATCGACGGGAGCGCCAATTCGGACCATGACTTTTCTGCGATGGGCGATGAGGCTGTCAACAGCTTGGCAACCTTCCTGAAATCCAGCCTCGTCGATGTTTCTCCCCTGATCGACCCCGACACCAAAGCAGCCATTGGTGGAGACACGGTAAATGGTGAAACGCTCTTCGCTGCCTGTTCTGCATGCCATGGTGAAGATGGGCGCTTGATCAACTTCGGAGACGACGATGATCCAACCTATGTCGCTACGATCGCTTTAGACAATCCGTGGGAGTTTCTGCACAAGGTGCGTGCCGGTCAACCCGGTACAGCTATGCCAGCTTCCTTAGACGCGGATTGGAGTATGGATGATTTGCTTGATTTGCTGGCTTTCTCCCAGACTCTACCCACAGAAGCACCATAAGTTCGCAGTAACAGTGTCTACAGAGGGGCCGGAGGGTTCTCCTTCCGGCCCATATCGAAAATCTTCTGATATTTGAGAGTGGAATGAACCGTATTTGGTTGATCGGCATTTTCATTTTGGTCATAGCCGGTGTAATCGTCGGGGTAATTCTCACCCGCACCCAGGTTTATGCAGCCCCTGAGCAGCCTATCGCATACAGCCACAAGGTTCACGTTGAAGCAGGCATCCAGTGTCTATATTGCCATACCAGCGCGTTGCAATCTCCCATAGCTGGCATACCTTCGCTGCAGAAATGCATGGGGTGTCATAACGTGATTCAAACAGGCTCCCCAGAGATACAGCAGCTTTCCAGCTACATTGAACGTGGGGAACCTATCCCTTGGGTGCGGGTCAATTATCAACCTGATTTTGTGTATTTCAACCACCAGCCCCATCTCGGTGCAGGTCTTAATTGTGAAACCTGCCACGGCGATGTTGGCCAGATGGATGTAACCAGACAAACCGTGAAAATGGATATGGGTTGGTGCTTAGATTGCCACATAAACCAACCTGAAGAAAAAGTTGGCCGTCTTGTCGACTGCCTGGCTTGCCATAAGTGACAATAAGATGACAAATCGTGTATCCCGTCGTGATTTCCTCAAGCTGGCTGCCGGGGCTACGGTAGTTACTGGCTTCGCTCCCAGTGTTCGGCGAATGGTCCTTGAACCGTATGTGCAACCGCCGGAAGAAGCATTACCGGGAAAAGCCACCTGGTTCGCAAGCACATGTCGCCAGTGCCCAGCTGGATGTGGAATCATCGTGCGGGTGATAAACGGGCGTGCCAAAAAAATTGAAGGTAATCCCCTGCATCCCCTCAATCAGGGGAAACTATGCGCCCGTGGACAAGCAGGGCTTCAAGTTCTCTATAATCCAGATCGGCTTAGAAACGCTGTCCGACAGACTGGAGGGCGGGGATCACAAAAATTTGAACCTTTGTATTGGTCGGAAGCTTTAGATATCTTAGCCGACAAGATCAAGACTCTAAGTAACCCCAATCGAGTTGCTTTTCTAGGCGGTTTAATGCCCTCGCATTTATACCAGTTGAGCGCCCGTTTGCTTGATGCCTTGGGTTCACCTCCACCAATTATCTATGACCTGCACGCTGCGCTGGAGGGTCGTGCTTCTGCGGTTCAACTATCTGAGTCGTTATTCGGTGCTCCAGAATTACCGTTTTATGACCTGGCCAACGCTGAGGTCATCTACTCGTTTGGTGCAAACTTCCTGGAAACCTGGATGTCACCTGTCTCGCAAAGCCATGCTTATGGAACAATGCGTCAAGGGCAATTTGGTGGTCGTGGTTTTCTCGTCCAGTTTGAACCGCGCCTGTCAGCCACTGCTGCAATCGCTGATGAATGGGTTCCACTGCAACCCGGGGTTGAAGGATTCGTAGCACTAGCAATTGGCCGAATCATCATCGAGGAACGACTCGGAAACATAGGCAGTCACAGTACCTACGCCATGCTCTATCAAAACGTCGATGTGGGTGAGATGGCCACTGCCAGCCAAATGCCAGTTGAGAGTCTACGTCGATTAGCGCATATATTCGCAGAAGCAGACCAAGCTGTCGCAATTCCTGGTGGGGGGCTGGCGGGTCAACGTAATGGGTTAAACAGCATGCTGGCTGTTCAAGCACTCAACTTGCTTGTATCCCAGGTCGGAAGGGTGGGAGGTGTATTCTTATCGCCACCTGGTCCCACAGCCTCATTTCGACAGACGCCATTGCCAGACTCGTTTGACCATATATCAGACCTGATTGCGCGCATGAAAGCCGGTGACATTGACCTATTGTTGGTTCATGGCACGAATCCAATGTTCGAACTACCCACCTCAGCAGGTTTCGCAGAGGCCATGGCACGGGTGCCATATATCATCTCTTTCAGCCCATTTGTCGATGAGACTGCAGTGCGATCTGATCTGATCTTGCCTGACCACACTTACCTGGAATCTTGGGGTTATGAAGTGCCTGCGCCCGGAGCTATTAAACCGATAGTAAGCAGTCAACAACCAGTAGTTCGACCACTTTACGATACGCGTTCCACTGCGGACGTCCTGCTGGCAGTTGCCGACCGTCTGGGAGGACAAGCAGTCGAAGCCCTGCCATGGACTGATGAAGTAGCCTTCCTGCAAGAATTAGCCGTGGAACTGCACGGTTCCAGCCTGGGTGCTTATGATGCTAAGACCCCGGCCAGCTTCTGGACTCTTTGGCGACAGTATGGCGGATGGTGGACAGAAAAGGATTTACCTCGAGAGCCAAATATCACTGCAATTGCCCAAAAGCAGCTGCCCTTGAGCGAGCCCATTTTCGATGGGGAGGCAGATGTCTACCCGTTCCATCTACATCCATATCCATCGATCGCGCTTTCGGATGGACGTGGTGCAAACTTACCCTGGTTGCAGGGAGCGCCAGATCCAATGACCACCGCCAGTTGGGGAACTTGGGTGGAATTAAACCCGGAGACCGCGAGCGCATTAGGTGTGACCGATAATGATGTTGTACGAGTGATCTCACCCCATGGTGAACTGGAAGCACCCGTCGTTATCTATCCTGGAATTCGACCTGATGTAGTAGCTGTTCCAGTTGGGCAGGGACACGACCACTATGGTCGATTTGCTGAACGACGCGGGAGCAACCCCCTCACTCTGGTAGCTGCAATCACTGACCCAGAGACTGGCTCTCTTGCCTGGGGAGCTACTCGTGTACGCATAGAGCCAACTGGAAGCAAAAAAATCCTGGCCAGACTGGAGAGTTTGGCTGGGGAAGGACGTGAATCTATTGGATAAGACAGCACCCCGCTGGTTATTAATAGTAGATCTTGACCGGTGTACTGGCTGCCAGGCATGTGTGGTCGCATGCCAGGCAGAAAATAATGTACCTACGGTTGGTGAGGATGAGACCGCAACAGGGCGTTGGTTGCATTGGATCCATATTGAGCGTTATTGGGAAGGTGAATATCCAAATATCAAGGCCCGTTTTATGCCGGTAATGTGCCAGCAATGCACTGAAGCCCCTTGTGAACCAGTTTGTCCTGTGTTTGCCACCTACCACACTCCAGAAGGCCTGAACGCCCAGATCTACAACCGCTGCATCGGAACACGCTTCTGTGGCAGCGCCTGCCCATACAAAACACGTACCTATAACTGGTTAAGGCCAGAGTTCCCCGAACCATTGAATGAACAACTCAACCCCGACGTAACCGTACGCTCTCGGGGTTTGATCGAGAAGTGCACATTCTGCGTCCAGCGCATCCGGCGAGTTGAAATTGAGGTCCATGCCCAGGGACGGGAACCTGCTGATGGAGAGATTCAACCGGCCTGTGTGCAAACCTGCCCGCCCGGTGCACTGGTCTTTGGTGACCTGAATGATCCGAGCAGCAGGGTCAGCCAGCTAGCTACAAGCCATCGATCTTTTAAACTATTGGGCGAGCTGGGCACAGATCCAGGTGTGATCTACTTAAAAGGAGGCGAGACGAATGTCTGAAACAGAGCTAGTGATGTACCCTGAGGATAGTAGTGCTTCAGAATTCGAAGATCGCCTGCTACTCTCTGAACGTACGAGCTCAGAGATCAATCAAGCTGTGCTCCAGCCTATGCTTCGGACAGGTTGGAAGTTTTGGTTGCTGGTGGCATTTCTCAGCGCATTGGTCTTGTGGGGTGTTTTTGCCTGGGGATACCTGATTTATTGGGGCATGGGCACAGCCGGTATTAATCGGCCGGTTTATTGGGGATTCTTTATCGCTACCTTTGTTTTTTGGGTCGGCATCAGCCACGCAGGAACGATGATCTCCGCGGTGTTGCGCTTATTGAAGGCAGATTGGCGGCGACCAATTACGCGTGGCGCGGAGGCGATGACTGCTTTCGCGCTGATGATGGCTGGGTTGTTCCCTTTTATCCATCTGGGGAGGGTGTGGAAATTCTATTGGATGCTCCCCTACCCAAATAACCGCTTTATGTGGCCAAATTTCCAATCGCCCCTGATGTGGGATATGGTTGCCATCTTTACCTATTTAATCGGTTCTACCCTTTATCTCTATCTTGCTTTGATCCCAGATCTTGCTATGGCCCGCGACCACACCGGCAGATGGCGCCAGAAATTGTATCGAGTTTTATCTCTCGGCTGGCGTGGCACGGAGGCAGAGTGGCATAAACTACATCGTGCCTTAAGCATCTTTTCTGTGGCGATTATCCCGATCTTCTTATCTGTCCACTCGATCGTCTCTTGGGATTTTGCAGTCACGATTCAACCCCGTTGGCACAGCACGATATTCGCTCCCTACTTTGTTGTTGGTGCTATCTATTCGGGGTTGGCTGCATTGGCCTGCATCCTGATTATTGTACGTAAGGGAATGCAACTGCAGGAATTTCTGCGTGCAGAGCACTTCAACGCTCTGGGAAAATTAGTCATGATAGCAGGTATGGCCTGGGCTTATTTCTGGTTCGCCGGATTTATTGTTGAATGGTATGGCAACGAACCCGTGACCCGCGAACTGATCCATGAGGAAGTCTACGGCAGTCTGGCGCCGTTCTTCTACCTGCAAATGTCTGCCAATTTGATCCCTATTGTTATGCTTGTCTTCAAGAAAGTCCGCACCACGCCCTGGTTATTGCTGGTAGCTACGATATTAGTGAATGTCGGCATGTTTACTGAGCGCGTGTTAATCGTTGTGGGCAGCTTGCAGCGCAACTTTTTGCCTTTCAATTGGGGTGATTACAGCCCAACTTGGGTCGAAGTGAGCATCGTTGTGATGACATTCGCTGGTTTTGCACTTCTTTATACACTCTTTTCCCGCATTTTCCCATACGTGCCAGTCTGGGAAATCAAGGAGGGGCGCTTGCGCTACACTGTGCGCCGCATCGGGCGGTTGTTGGTTCCAACCGCCGCAGAGATCGAGTAGCGCCATAGGCAAGCAGTTATGAGTATCCCAATGAGTGAAGAAACAATTACCCTGGTGGCTCTTTTTGATAAAAGCACAGACACTGCCAAGGCGATTGACGAACTGCATACCCTTGGTATTCCAGACGACAAGATGGTGGTTATGACAGATGTACCGTACCCTGAACGTGCCTTGGGAAGAAGCCGGGAGTGGTCAACCTTGCCATATATTGTACTTGCGGGGGCAGGAATTGGATTGCTCTTCGGATTGTTCTTATCAGTCATTACGCCACATCTCTATCGCCTGGACGTGGGTGGTCATCCTCCGGTAGGTTTTCCGCCCGCGGCAGTGATCACTTTCGTTTTCACGATGATGGCGATCATCGTCTCGACATTCCTTGGCGTGATCTGGGAAATGGACTTCCCGCGTTTCGGTCCAGCCCCCTACCATAAAGCGGTTACCGACGGCAAGCTGGGGGTACTTCTAGAATTCCCACCTGATTTGCAAGATAAAGTCAGCAAAGTACTTAAAGCCAACCAGGCCGATTATATCGGGGAACCGGAGATGATTTCTCTATGAGTCCCCGTATGCGACGTGGAGTCCTCATCATCGCAGTACTCCTGACGCCCTTCATCATTGGGCTCTTGTTCACCTACGAGATTTTAAAAATCCCCTTTACCACCGATATGGAAAACCAGATCTCAATAGATTATCAAGAAAGCCCCCGTCTCTTGCCGCCTGATGGTGCTGTGCCTGTGCAAGGGCTGGCGGTTATCCCAGAGGAATTTCCTACTAATCCAATTCCAGCGGATGAGGTTTCTTTACAACGCGGCAAAATCCTTTTCGACATCCATTGTCAGGTTTGCCATGGTGCAGCGGGCCACGGAGATGGACCTTTGGCAAATTACTTTGATAGAACGCCACAAAATCTGACCAGCTCACAAATTTTGGCAGAATTTGATGGCTCAGTCTATTTGACGATTATGAATGGTTTCGGTCAAATGCCAGCTTTGTTCGAAAACCTTTCTCCGCACGAAAGCTGGGATGTGGTTAATTATCTTCACACCCTGCCAGTGAGGTAATAAGAAAAGATGATACCAAAACTAGGACTATTATTCTCGCTCATAATTTTGTTCTTGGTCGCATGTGCAGCGCCGCAAAGCCTACCATCCGGCCCGACCCCTATACCTACCCTTATCCCAGCCACCGAAGTAATCAATCCCCTGATTGCCACAGATGTGCCGTCTTTTACCGTCTTGAGCTATCCTGCCAGGCTTCCATCTGCTGAACTTGGCCAACCCCTATATCAAAACCAATGCGCCAGCTGCCATGGCGAGGATGGCAACGGGGTTGTACCGGGG
This sequence comes from Anaerolineales bacterium, assembly GCA_040326075.1. Taxonomy (GTDB): domain Bacteria; phylum Chloroflexota; class Anaerolineae; order Anaerolineales; family UBA4823; genus PFL25. The sequence continues at coordinate 2,169 of JBEQLH010000072.1, read as the reverse complement.
GCACGCAATTTTGGTGATCTTGATTACATGCGCGGCGAAACTCCTGCGTCCTTTTATTCGACCATCACAGAAGGGCGCGGAGAAATGCCTGCCTTCCGAGACACAATGTCCTCGGATGAAATATGGGACGCCGCATTCTACGTGTGGCGTTTTTCAACGAACGCGGAAACACTTACACTTGGACAACACCTTTATGAAAATAATTGCGTGGCCTGCCATGGGCTGGATGGCACCGGAGAAGTTCTGGGCGCTGCTGACCTCACTGACCTTCGTTTTGTCGATGACCAGGCTCCACGTGATTTCTACCTGATCACCACCCAAGGTAAGGGCTCAATGCCGGCATGGCAAGGACGGCTCTCGCAGGATGAACGCTGGGCAGTGATCGACTATGTGCGTACTTTCTCCTATGACCCAGCCTTACCAGGAGAGGTTGCTGCTCTACCTCCGACGACTGCCGCGGCCGAGGAGATCGTCTGCGATCCAAAATACCTGACCCAAACCAATCCTTTTAACTGGAATGATCAAGCTGCCAATATTGCTGGTCAGGTGATTTACGACCAGGCCTGCGTCATGTGTCATGGGGTTGATGGGTCAGGGGGGCTTCCCGGTGCGCCCGATTACAGCAATCCTGAGATTGTGGCAGATTTGCGCGCCAACAGCGGTGAAAAACTATGTATTGTTGCAGAGGGACAAAAATCTATGCCTGGTTGGAAAGAGACGCTCACCGATGAGCAAATGTGGGAGGTTTTAACCTATATCTATTCTTTTGAAAAATAGTTTTTACGGACTTTAACCGCCAATTATTCGAATACAGGTGGAAATCCTAACTGATTTCTATCACGATCAACGGGTTAGCTGAGGTTCAGGGGGCGAATAATGTTGCTCTTACTCTGACAGGTTGGAATTTAGAATAGAAATTCCAATGATGTTGGGGTTAAAGAGACAATACATTTGTCACAGCGCGATAAGTGACATTTTCCACTAATATGTTACTCATAATTGGGGTATAAATCATACAGAAATTTACCCAATAGTGCCTGGCAGCAGAGAATGCAGTCCAGGTGCTATCTGCTATCCGTTACTGTTAAGAAACCAGAAAGGAGGCTGCCTCTCAGGAATTAGAAGAAAAATCGCTTCAAAAATCTTATTGTCAAAAGTGTATCCGGATACACTCAAGGAGAATGATATGAAATACAAACATTTATTGATTGGGCTCTTGTTGCTGGTAGCCTTGGCTCTGGCTGCCTGCGCAGGGTCTGAAGGTCAGCAAGGCGAGCAAGGTCCTCCTGGACCAGAAGGTGCTGCTGGACCTGCTGGTCCTGCTGGAGCTGCAGGTGCAGCTGGTGCGGCAGGCGCCGACGGCGCAGCCGCAGAGATGGGCGAACTACCCTGCGGCGAGTGCCACAACGACACAACGGTAATCACCGGGAAGGCAACCGCCTGGGGTGATTCCCTGCATGGAACAAACGAGTCTTATGTGCGAGGAACCAGCGCAGGCTGCGCTGGTTGTCACTCAGGTGGAGCCTTCAGCGCCATGGCTGCGGCGGGATTAAACCCTGATGAGGTTGAGGCTGGAGATCCAGACCCAACCCGCCAGGACTGCCGTGCCTGCCACGAGATCCACACCAGCTACACCGGTGACGACTGGGCTCTGGCGACCACTGACCCGGTGACGCTCTTCGCTTTCGAAGACGTGACCTTCGACGGTGGCGAAGGCAATCTGTGCGCCAACTGCCACCAGCCGCGTCGCGTGATTGCTGAAGCGGATGCCGATGGCAATGTTGAAGTCACCAGCACCCACTGGGGGCCACACCACGGTCCGCAGAGCGCCATGCTGCTTGGACTTGCTGGCGCCGGTGAGGTCGAAGGAAGCCCCAGCGCGCACGCCACAATGGTGGAAGACACCTGCGTAGCCTGCCACATGGGCGAAGGCGACAACCACACCTTTGAGCCTGATGTTGCGGCCTGCACGGAATGCCATGCTGATGCCGAAGACTTCGATATCAACGGTTTGCAGACCGAGGTCCAAGAGAAACTAGATCAACTGGAAGTGGCGTTGCTCGCCGCGGGTTGGCTCGATGAAGAAGGCCATCCGGCGGTAGCGGCCATCCCCGCGCCCGAAGCTTATGCCCTCTGGAACTGGATCTACATCGCCCATGAGGACAAGAG
>JBEQLH010000071.1:3380-11505 GCA_040326075.1 Anaerolineales bacterium | reverse complement strand
ATGAGATTGAAGGTGAAGTGATTGTTGAATCACCTGTCGTGCTGTATGTCAACGGCGAATTGTGGTTGACCTTCATGTGTACTCCCAATAATCTCGAAGCTCTTGCACTAGGCTTCCTCTATAATGAAGGTGTAATAAATTCTCTGGATCAAGTTGTTGATATTCATATCTGTGACAATGGGGATATTGTTGATGTCTGGCTGGGTCACCATGCAGCTAAGCCAAAGGAATGGAAAAGAACTTCCGGTTGCACAGGAGGATACACCGCGACGGATCTAAATTCAATCACTCCAGAACTTAATAATGGATTGACTCTTGAATCCAAATATGTTCGCAATTTAACTGAAAGACTGTTTGAATCCCAGGATTTGTATAGTAAGACAGGTGGGGTCCACACATCGATCCTGACCGATGGGGAACTGGTAACTGTAATGGCAGAGGATGTTGGTCGTCACAACTCGCTAGATAAAATAGCCGGGATGTGTATGTTGGAGAACGTTGGTGTAACTAAGAAAATCCTGCTTACAACAGGCCGCGTCAGCTCTGATATGCTTCAGAAGGCAGCTCGAATTGGTGCGTCGATTGTCATCTCCAGGACATCACCTACCTCGCTGTCGGTGGAACTGGCGGAAAAATGGGGGATAACTTTGATCGGCTATGCACGGCGGGATCGATTTAATTTGTATACACATTCCGGTCGAATAATACAATCCGATCTGCAAAATGTTTACCACACAAAGAAAAGTGCTTCGCGGTAAAGGCATCAATACTGAGAGGCAGTAAGTTAAACCAAGGACCCTAAATCTTTCCTGCAGCGATTACTGTTAGTGATCGACCCAGGTTGTCAGCATTAACATTAAGAAAAAAAATCTCAAAGTCAATCTTTGAGATTTCTGTATTCAGAGGGGTGACAGGCCGATTTACCTACAACTTATGCCTGTTTCAATGGTTTTGGTGTTATCTTTTTCGCCCGGGGATTTTCCAGGCGCACTGCGCAAACCTTGTACTCCGGAATTTTAGCCACCGGATCGAGCGCAAAATCCTGCGTGAGTATATTTGCAGGAGCTTCACGCCAGTGGAAGGCCAGGAAAATTGTTCCTGGCGGCACGCTATCGCTAATTTTTGCGCGTGTCCGCACGATCCCACGCCGACTTTCGATGATAACTGCCTGGTCGTCCAATACATCTACCGCAGAAGCATCTTCAGCGTTAATTTCTACATAGCCACGCGGTTCAACCCAGGACAAAGGTCCGCTGCGCCGGGTCATTGTACCTGTGTGGTAGTGGTATAACACACGACCTGTTGTCAGGATCAGCGGATATTCTTCATCAGGCAGTTCGGCGGGATCATTCGCCATCACCGGGTTGAACTTACCCAAACCGCGCGTGAATTTCCCCACATGCAAGATTGATGTTCCGGGGTGATCGGAGTCAGGGCAGGGCCATTGAAGACCTTCACCCATTAACCGCTCGTGGTTCATGCCAGCATAAATCGGGGTTACCGTGGTCAGTTCATCGAAGATAATTTCCGTCGATGGGAATATCCAATGTTCACGGTCGCGCTCGATTCCTGTTTTTTCGTCATATCGGGCCGCGATCTCACCTGTAATCTGCCAATCAGGACGTGCTTCTCCTGGGGCTGGCAAGACCGGGTGGATCAGCTGTACCCTCCGCTCGGTGTTCGTAAATGTGCCATCCTTTTCCAACGAAGAGGCAGCAGGTAGGATGACGTGTGCCAGGGATGCTGTATCATTGAGGAAAATATCCTGTACAACCAGCAAGTCCAGGTTTCGCAGCGCTTGCTCAACATGGTTGGTATTCGGGTCGGACATCATTGGATTTTCACCCATAATGTACATGGCTCGAACTTTCCCTTCTGAGGCGGCGTGCATCGCCTCAACGATGGTCAATCCAACTTCACCTGGCAGGTCATTTACCCCCCACGCCTTGGCGATCGTTTTTCTCCCTGCATCGTTAGTAACTCGCTGGTAGCCTGGGAAGACGTTCACCAGACAGCCCGTATCACACGCTCCCTGGACGTTTGATTGACCGCGCAGCGGGTTAACCCCGGATGAGGGTTTGCCAACCTGGCCGCAAAGCATAGCGAGGTTCGCCAGGGTCATCACCAAATCCGTTCCGTTGCTGCGCTGGGTGATCCCCATTGCATAGAGGATTGCGCTGTGGCCGTGCGGACTATCATAAATCGATTGACTGCTGATCCGCTCTCCGAAGGCATAAATCCGCGCAGCAGTTTCGATCTGCTCGACCGGCACCCCGGACATCAGAGAAGCGCGCTCTGGGGAGTATTCTTCGAGCGTCGATTTGAATTGCTCAAAACCTTCTGTCCGTTCGGCTATGAACGCTTCGTCTGCCCAACCCTCACGGATAATCGTGTGCATGATCGCAAGGAATACATAGATATCCGTTCCTGGCTTAATCTGCAAAAACAATGTCGCATGGTCTGCCAGCGGGATGCGTCTCGGATCGACAATGATAAGATGTGCGCCGCGATTTACTGCTCGAATGACTTCATAGCTGATGACCGGGTGGGCTTCAGCAGTGTTTGAGCCGGTGATAAAGATGCAGTCCGCATCGCGAATTTCAGCAATTGAGTTTGTCATTGCGCCACTTCCGAAGGCCTGCACGAGGCCTGCAACTGTTGAGCTGTGTCAAAGACGAGCACAATGATCTAAATTATTTGTTCCAATTCCAAGCCGCATAAATTTCTGGAATATATAATTTTCTTCGTTGGTACAGCGAGCTGAGGCAAGCCCCATAACAGAATCCGGACCGTATTCATTGACGGTCTTTGCTAAAGTTCCAGCAACCAGGTCCAGGGCAGTGTCCCAATCCACCGGGATAAAGCTATCATCGATCTTTGGCTTTCTGACCTTCAATGGAGATCTATCTGGCAATACCCATGGTTCACTGGTCAGTCCAAGCTCGTAGGCTAAATCCCGGCGCAGCATTGGACTGGTCAGGCGTTCCGGATCGGTGGCAAAATCCCACCCGTAGCGTCCCTTGGTGCAGAGAAACTCACTATTAACTGGTGCATCAGGAGTTGATTGGGCGTAGATGATTTCGCCGTCATTTAATGCATACTCAATTTGACAGCCGACCCCACAATACCCGCAGATTGTTTTAACCCGCTCCAGCTCCCATTCGCGTCCCTTACCGAGGCGCGAGACTGGCGTCAGGGCTGCGGTGGGGCAAACCTGAACACAGTTTCCGCAAAATACGCAGGTCGAATCCTTCATCGGATCGTCAAACGGGGTAGCGATGTGGCATTCAAAACCGCGTCCAGCAAAATCGATCGCCCGAGCACCCACAATCTCGTCACAAACGCGAACGCAGCGTCCGCACAAAATGCAGTATTGATGATCGCGGATGAAGAATGGGTTGTCATCCTGATAAATCGGCTTGGATATTTCGAACTCGTGGCTGGTTTTACTGATCCCAAACTCGTAGGCATACTTTTGAAGCAGGCACGCACCACTCTTATCACAAGTTACGCAATCTAGTGGGTGTTCGGAAATGAAAAGATCTATGATTTCCCGGCGAGTTTGATACAATTCTGCATTTTGGGTCTCGATGGACATGCCATCTTCGCAGGTTAAACCACAGCTTGGAGTTGGGTTCGGATTCCCCTCGACATTGACAATGCACAGGCGGCAGCCACCAGAAACACTCAGTTCAGGATGATGGCATAAACGTGGTATGTCAATATTATTTGCCAGGGCGGCATCCAATACGGATGTCCCTGGATGTGCCATGACTTTTTGTCCATCAATGGTCAATTCAACCAATTCTCATCTCCCTTAAACTTTTGTATTGGGAATCCAGGTCAACTCTCACCGGCTTCTACGGTTTGTGTTGGCTGAACCAAAATATCGTATTCGTTCCCGAAGTATTTCAATGTGCTCAGGACCGGGTTTGGTGCAGATTGGCCTAATCCACACAGACTTGTAGACTTGACCAGCTGGCAAAGTTTATCCAATTTTTCCAGGTCTTCTGGTTTCCCTTCACCTGAAATTAGCTTATCGAGCAGTTTACTAATCTGAACGGTACCAACCCGGCAAGGAATACATTTCCCACAGCTTTCATCTTCACAAAAATCCATGAAGAAATTCGCGAAATCTGGCATGTTGGTGCTGTCATCAATGATCACCAATCCACCGGAGCCCATAATAGAACCCAGCTTGGTCAGACTTTCATAATCTACAGGCGTGTCAAGGAATTCAGCTGGAATGCAGCCCCCGCTGGGTCCACCGGTCTGAGCGGCTTTAAACTGCCGATCATCTGGAATACCGCCGCCAATGTCATACACGATCTCTCGCAAGGTGATCCCCATGGGCACTTCGATCAAACCTGTATTGCGCAAGTGTCCGGCTAATGCAAAAACTTTGGTACCTTTGCTTTTCTCTGTTCCTATGCTGGAATACCATTTTGCGCCTCTGGTAATAATCGAGGGCACATTACCCATTGTTTCGACATTGTTGATCACTGTTGGCGCTTCCCACAAGCCTGATGTTGATGGATACGGAGGACGGATGCGGGGCATTCCGCGTTTCCCTTCCACGGAGTGGATTAGGGCTGTCTCTTCGCCACAGACAAATGCGCCCGCGCCAATTCGCACCTCAGCATTAAATCCAAATTTTGTCCCCAATACCGATTTCCCCAGGATCTTGCGTCGTCTGGCAGCCCGGATTGCTTTCCTGATCCGGTCAACAGCTATCGGATACTCGCCACGGATGTAAAGGTATCCATGGCTTGCCCCAACCGCATAAGCGCAGATAATCATCCCTTCAAGAACCCGGTGCGGATCATCTTCCATGACAGTGCGGTCCATGTATGCGCCGGGATCTCCTTCGTCACCATTTACGATAACGAATTTGTTCTCAGCACCCTCCTGGCGCACGAAATTCCATTTCAACCCCGTCGGGAATCCTGCGCCTCCACGGCCGCGCAAGCCACTATCCAATATCTCATTACAAACTTCCTCAGGCGTCATCTTGTCCAGCACGTGAGCTAGGGCTTTATATCCTCCGTGCGCTAAATAATCCTCCAGCTTATCGGGATTAATCCGTCCCGTTTCATTAAGCACAACTTTTACCTGCTTGGAGAAAAATGGATGATCTAAGGAGATAATTGTATTGTCCAATTCAGTTTGCGTTCTCGCTCGCCGTAGGCTTGCCCTGTAGTGGAGCATGTCATGTGGAGTTACACTCTCGTCTTGTTCCTCGCTATCAACTTCTTCCTCAATTTCGCCCATTGGGACATGCCGGGAAACGATATACTGAGCCATCTCTTGAGATACGTTGCCATATAGCACAGGGTCTACTTCTTTTTCTTCTACTCTAACCAGAGGACCACTGCTGCACAATCCCATACAACCTGTCTTGACCACCTCCGCTTCGTGCTCATCACATTTACACGCCGCGACAGCCTGGTCAAGAGTGGTGTGTACCTGTCCAGCACCCGCGGAAAGGCAGGCTGTGCTGGTGCAGCAAAAAATGCGGCGCTGGTATTTTTCTTGCCTTTGGCGTTCTTTGTTCCCAACCTCTTCAAGGGTACTGAAGTTCATCCAACCTCCATCGTTTGTGCGAGTTCATCCTTTGAACGTGATACTGCTTCGAGGACACGCCTGTTCGCGGCTTCAGGTGTTTCCTTACCATAAATCTGTCCGTTAAGAACAATGACTGGAGCCAGGCCGCAGCTGCCCAGGCAGCGTGCGATAGTCAGACTAAACAAGCCATCTGGGGTTGTATCTCCGGCTGCAATATTGAATTCGTCTGATAGAGCTTGAATTATCCGGTCAGCACCTTTGACATGGCAGGCAGTTCCTTTACAGACTATGCAGATATGCTCACCTTTCGGCTCAAAAGTAAAAAGATGGTAAAAGGTTGCCACCCCGTAGACCTGGCTCATCGGAACATTTAACTGGTTTGAGATGTAGATTAACAGGTCTTTAGATAAATACCCAAAGACTTCCTGCGCTGCGTTCAGCACCTCAAGCAGCGAGTCCTTTTCGTATTTGAATTGTTTCATTGTGCGATCGAGAGATAAATAGCGCTCATCACCACTTGGGTGAACTTGATCTTCTTCTGAGAGTGCCTTCTGTGTGGTCATATTTTCAGGGGTCTCCCTAATCGACGATTTGTAATTTTAGATTAACTGGATAGAACTGGCCAGTATCCAAACTTGCGATCCATGCATCAATTGAGCTATCAGTAGTGCCGGTCAAAGTTCCTATAAACTAGCTACAATAATCTTATGAATGGGGATATTGGTATCTTCCTCAGATGGTTCTATCAAAACCCAATCAGGTGCCAATGCATTTATCAGAGAACTGCACAGGGCAGTAAATGCTCGGTGTGCCATCTCCACACTACGGCTGAGACCACTACTCGAGGCACACTCACTGATCGGACAACAATCCAAGGAATATTCTAGATGATTTTCTTTGATATTCTCGATGTACTTCGCGGCCATCGAGTTTAGAATGCACTTGAATACAGTCGACAATTTTTCTGAATCGGGTATATCGGTAATATCTGAGTTGGTTTTGGCTGCCAATATTTCACCAAGGTGTTCGCCAAAACTGACGACCTCTTGTGAGGCAGCATTGTCTTCGCGGCATCCCTCACAACTCATCGCGAATTCAAGGAGAATTTCGTTTAAAGTGATGTAGCAACCCGGTCCACAACCTGAAATCTCTCCCTGAAACACGAGACCCATTTCAGGATCAATTCTGAGGTAAACATCCCTTTTCTCGATTTCGATGTATCTCATATCTGCGCTAGCTAAGGGGTAAGAAAAGACCGGAGCATCATGGAATTCCAAAACCTCGGCCATATGATTTACCTTCCTTTCCAAATGATAATTCGAATTTCCAATCACGCAGCGGATGACAAGGGAAGTTATTCTCCACTAAAGAGAATTTGTTAATGGCTTCTTACCGTATCACTTGACCCATATTATAGTCTCAAACCAAACTGCAAAATACTTATTAAAGTCACAGCCAAAACAGATTAATGTCAGATTCCATTACCAGATAGTTTATTTGGTCCCTGGCAACCACAGCCTGAGATAACCATCAGCTCGACCGATTCCCAGGGCGATCTCTCTATTCGGAAGCGTCACCCCGGCCAGATTAGTGCTGAGCTTACCGCCAATAGATAACCTCCAGTCTTCCTCGGCGCCGGAGGTGCTCCTACGAACAGCGACCAACTCGGAAAGATCAGGATTTGGCAACAGCAGCTCAGTTTGCTGATCTCCATCAAAATCGCCAACAGCTGCCATGTCCAGGTTCCGGGAACCGAGAACATGAGATGTGATCCCTGAATATTGTGCAGCAATTTCCAGATTGCCAGTACTAGATTGGTAATACTCCACCAGGCCACCAATATGTGGAGTGCGAACAACGACCAGTTCAATCTCTCTATTTGAGCCCATGGCCCCGTACGCAATTTGGTGCCTCCACCGGAATGGCTGCCCCATTTTCGGGCCTTCTGCAAGGCGTTCCCCGTTCTCGCTGAAAACCACAATTCCCGCTCCCAGGTTAAGATCGCTGACTGTTACAATAATCTCGCGCTGGCCATCAACATTGATGTCTATCCAAATTGGTGCAATCCCTTCTATAACCTCATTTTCATAGACTGAGATAACAGATACAACTTGAATGATTGGTTGGGTTTCGATGAGGGTTATGTTAGCAGCCTCAAGATTATCTCCTAAGACACCGTGGTTGTATTTTTCTGTTGGATCGGTGAGCAGGAGCAGCCGGTCATACTCATCGAGTAAAATGCGCGCATCTGGGAGCGCGTTGATCTCTAAAGTGGCAGCATGTTGATCGTTCTCGTCGATGAAATCGAGATTCCCATTTTGATTTATATAAACTCGCAGGCTGGAAAGACGTAGATCTATTGGGTGGGTCAATGGCGATTGATCCAGCTGGGGAACTGCAACCAGCGAATATTCTGCTGAATTTGATTGCAAGAAGGGCGGCATTCCTGGAGGAAGGTCAGCCGGGTTGTTCTGGGTTTCAACTGCTCCATCCTCTGAAGTGAAATAGGCCATAGAGTTGCCATCTTCCAGGGTGACAAACCAGATTATCCCACTTTCGT
>JBEQLH010000071.1:1835-3280 GCA_040326075.1 Anaerolineales bacterium | reverse complement strand
TAGAACGAAAAAAGCCAACCGGCTGGATGGCTTTTAAGGTGGGTGGGCGAAGGGACTTGAACCCTCAACCACCTGTTCCACAGACAGGCGCTCTGCCTATTGAGCTACGCCCACCATGCTTACTGCGGCATTTTATCATGAAGGATCAGTGTTTTCAAGCATTTGTATGATCGTCTTTGCTGTTTCAGTTCTCGCCACTGTCTGTTGGCTGCCAGTGGACAAGTCTTTTAAGGTTATTGATTGATTGGCAAGCTCGTCTGGTCCTAGTAAAACAGCGACTTTAATCCCTGTCCGATCTCCATATTTAAGCTGTTTGCCGATTTTGTCCACCTGGGGGTAGCAGTTCACATTTAATCCAGCCTGGCGAAGCTCCTCTGCTAGAGAGACCGACTCAAGTTGGGTATCTTCGTTGAAAACCGTTACCATTATCAATGCTGAAGGTGATTTGATGGATGCAGGAATCAAATCCAGCTCTTCTAGAACGAGGGTAATTACCAGATCGCCCATGGCGAAACCAACTCCGGAAAGTGCTTTTCCACCCACGTCGGAAAGGAGATTATCATACCGTCCACCACCAAGAATTGAGCGCGTAAGACCACCTCTGATAGCCTGGGCTTCAAAAACTGTGCCGGTATAGTAGTCCAACCCGCGGATTACGTGGGGTGCATAACGGACATAGTCGCTATAACCAAGGGCATCCACAGCTGGGAAAAGACCCAGAAGCGAGTCAGATTTTTGCCATAGATTCTGGTCAGCAAGTAATATTTGGAGGGCGTCAATCTCCTTGGTTTGTAGTCCGAGATCAGCTGCGTAGGATTCCCAGTTTGCAGTGGAGAGTTTATCGCGTCGATCAATTAAACGGAAGATATCCGTGAATTTATCTGGTTGTATCCCGATTGAGATTAGTTCAGTTTCAATCAATTGGCGATTGTTGACCAGAATTTGCGTATCCTCAGGAGAGAGACCAACTTTCTGGAAGAAAGAAGCCACGATGGCAACAAGTTCTGCATCAGCACTGGGAGTGTTAGGTCCAATTAGATCGATATTCCATTGGAAAAACTCTCTTGTACGTCCTTTTTGTGGGCGCTCATAACGCCAAAAAGGACCAAATGACCACCATCGCAGCGGAAAAACCAGCTGATTTTGTCTTTGAGCGACCATCCTGGCAAGGCTGGGGGTTAACTCAGGTCGAAGGGTGACCAGATTGCCTCCTCGATCTTCAAAGACGAAAGATTGTTCTTTGACCAGTTCGTCTCCCGATTTCGCAGCATAAAGATCGAGTGACTCAAGTATGGGAGCTTCGTATTCTTGGTACCCAAAGGATTCTGCCACGGATCTGGCGGATTCGTATAACCATTTGCGGACCGCCATAAGCTCTGGATAATAATCACGAGTGCCTTTTACTGATTTAATGATTGATTTCATGGCTGATTCTGCAAATAAGG
>JBEQLH010000071.1:0-1735 GCA_040326075.1 Anaerolineales bacterium | reverse complement strand
GGAGCAGCTTTCCGATGAGCAAGTTGGTGAGTTTACGGGCTATTATGACTTCTGGAACTCTGCCCAACGCCCCGGGTATAGTGGAGTAGCAACTTTCAGCCAAGAACTGCCTGATTTCAATACAGCCGGCCTGGGTGATGAGCGATTTGATGTGGAGGGGAGAACAATAAGGACAGATTATGAAGGAATCACCTTGTTCAATATTTATGTACCGAATGGGCAGCGCGACCAAACTCGCCTGGAATATAAACTGGATTTCTATGCCAGCCTGCTGGAAATTTGTGACGACTTGCATGACGCTGGAAAACAGATCATCATTTGCGGCGATATCAATACAGCTCACCAACCAATAGATTTACGCAACCCAAAACAAAACGAAAAGACATCTGGTTTCTTACCTGAAGAACGGGCATGGATAGATAAATATCTCGAGCATGAGTTTATCGACATTTACAGGGAGATCTATGGGGAACGCATCCAGTACACCTGGTGGACTTACAGGGTTAACGCCAGGCAGCGAAATATTGGATGGCGATTGGATTATTTCTTGATATCGAAAGATTTGATCGACAATGTGAAAGATGTGATTATTTACGATGAAATTGAAGGTTCTGACCACTGCCCGATTGGATTGGATATCCAAATCTGATCTTGGCACTTGAAGGGCTACAAATCGTCAAGTTGGCGTTTGAATTGGTCGACATCGTTTACTGGCTGCTTGCAAACAAAACCTTGGCAGACATATGCTGTAGGAGCACCGTTTAATAAGGGACGATTATCTAATAACACAGGCCCACCAATTGGGGGAGGCACTTGTGAGATGGCAGCAATTACGTCAGGTCGGTATCGTGACCAGAGAACATCGACAAATGACTGGGTGCGATCATCATCAACATCACCCAGGATTGCTATTTCACGAATGGGGTGCAACGCAAAATCCAGTGCGTATAGCCACTGACTAAATGCAGTTGGATGCTGATAAACAACCGACTGCATTCTTCCGAGCATATTTTCAACCAGATCCCTTAGTTTTCCATCCCCCTGATAAGCAGCGATTTGGAGTAGGGCGTAAGCTGCCAGCGCATTCCCTGACGGAGTAGCATTGTCCTGCATTTCTCTTGGGCGGATTAGTAAAGACTCGTGATCATCGCGTGTATCATAAAACAGGCCATCTGGCCCGAGGAAATGCTCGATCATCGTATCGGATAATTGCATTGCCGCTTTGAACCACGCTGGATCAGGGTTTGAATTGTACAGACCCAGTAAGGCAATGATTGTTGTTGCGTAATCCTCAAGATAACCCCCATAAACGGACTTACCAGAACGCCAGGAGCGAGACAAACGACCGTTATCGAACATCTCAGTAAGAATAAAATCTAAATTGCGTGTAGCCATATCCATATAACTTGAGTTCTTCAAATATCTACCAGCTTCTATAAACACAAAATCCATCCAACCATTCCAAGCAACCAAAACTTTATCATCTGTTCCTGGCCGGATACGCTTTTCCCTTTCTTCAAGAAGACGTTTATTCAAGTGGGAGATATGACGCGGAATATCTTCTGTACCCAAATCGAATCTTTTAGCTAACTGTTCATCATCCTGGACCCGCCGTGGGATAGTTTTACCCTCGAAATTTCCCTCTTTCGTAAATCCATATGCAGCGAGAACAAACTCCCTGTCCTTGATATCCTCGATGGTTTCCCGAATTTCCTCCTCAGTCCACAAATAATAC
>JBEQLH010000304.1:0-3903 GCA_040326075.1 Anaerolineales bacterium | reverse complement strand
ACTTCTTTCTCACTTGGATCTGATATGATGAATTCATGGATGAAATCACCCAACGATTGAAATATCTGGTTGATCCCGAAACTGGCCAACCGGTTATTGAGTGCATCTTTCGGCGGGAGGATATTTATGATGAACCTACGCCGATCGGGCACCAACGATCCTTTATTTGATGGGCCAACCCGTTCCCAAAGAGATGGTTGGGAATATCTTATTAGAGCTATATAAACCTCAGTTTCGAGCAACCAGGTTGGGGATATTCTCGTATGATGAGAAATATTGACAAGATAGAAAGAAACGCTATCTCGCACCTGAGGAAGAAGCTGGCTGATGGCAATATTAAGAAGCCTGATGTATGTAACCTAATTTGAAACTGATCGTTATTCTAAATGAAGATTTTGATCAACCTTTGACTGAAATTAAATATGACCCCATCATAAAGACCAGGAGTAACATATGAAGGTATTAATCACTGGTGGAGCAGGTTTTGTTGGGTCTCATACTGCAGATGCCTTATTAGAATCAGGCTATTCAGTGCGAGTATTCGACAGCCTTGACCAGCAAGTTCATGGGACAAACCCTAAGATTCCAGATTATCTCAATCCTCAAGTGGATTTTGTTCGGGGAGATGTCCGCGATCGGGAAGCACTGCACAGGGCGATGGAAGGCATCGATGCTGTCTTTCACCTTGCAGCAGCGGTGGGTGTTGGGCAATCAATGTACGAGGTTCAAAGATATGTTGAGATCAACTCTTTGGGTGGAGCTGTCCTGCTGGACATCCTGGCCAATGAAGAGCACAACGTATCGAAGGTTGTCGTTGCTTCATCAATGTCTATTTATGGTGAAGGGCAATATCAATGTCAGGATCATGGGGTTGTTTATCCTACTTTACGCCTGAGCGATCAATTAGAGATCCGGGATTGGGAAATGCATTGTCCCAATTGTTCATGTGTTGTCAATCCCATGCCAACTGTTGAAAGTAAACCGCTCTTCCCCACTTCAATCTATGCAATCACAAAACGCGATCACGAAGAGATGTTCCTGACCGTTGGCAGGGCATACAATATCCCCACAGTTGCTCTGCGGTATTTCAATATCTATGGTTCTCGCCAGGCACTCTCCAACCCCTATACTGGCGTGGCGGCCATCTTTAGCTCGCGTTTATTGAATCATAACTCCCCGATTGTCTTTGAAGATGGTTTACAGAGTCGGGATTTCATCCATGTCAGTGACATCGTTCAGGCTAATATGCTGGCTTTAGAAATGGATGAAGCCAATTACGAAGTATTTAATGTCGGCACTGGCCGCAAATTATCAATAATGGATATGGGTACTATTCTTATTGAGAGATTAGCTCCAGATTTAGAACTGACTGTTTTAGGCCAGTTTCGGGAGGGGGATATCCGGCACTGCTACGCAGATATCAGTAAAATTCAAACGAGGCTGGGATTCGCTCCTCACGTGGCCTTCGAAGATGGGATTGACGAATTGGTCAGTTGGGTTGCGACACAGCAAGCGAGCGATCTAGTTGATGACGCAAAGGCTCAATTGACCAAGAGGAACTTGGTGAAATGAACGATGATCAATCTTTGGTCACTACTGTACTTGTCGTGACATACAATGGAGAGAATTTAAGTTTAACAGAAGATAAACACCAGCCTCCCGAAGCCGTCTTAGGAAGATGTTGAGCTTTCCAAAACACTGATCCGGTCGCACATCACCACCGGCTCCCTGAATTAGTCAAAGTATAGAAATTGATCCATTGGTGAGCGCCTGTCACCCCCCTGATATGCCTATCAAATTTGGTGGATATAACGAACGAGGGACCCCTATTGAACGGAGGTGATATGCGAGCTTACTCGCAGTGAATATGTAGATTTTACAGAGAAATGCCGATTGGAGATAAAATCCCCACCCTATTGATCGGTGGTGGATCGTTTTCGATTGACTCTGAAATCCACGACCAATTGAAATATTACTCTGATCCGTCATCTTCATTTGGAACGAAAATACCGACCTGGGATTAAGGATCGATAGCCTTGCATAGATTTAGGGTTGTATCCCCTGTCCAATTCTTGGAGTCCATTACACTCCATCCCCGAAAGTAGTAATCCCTGAATGGGAGGCTTTCAATCTCGCGCACCAGTGATCATTGTTGGCATTGCTACACAATTTGATTAAAGAAACGGTAATAAATACTTTTATCCAAATTTATCGAGGTACTGCTGCAATTCCTCGCACCGTTCTTGTATATATTCCTGCGGCGAAGTTTCGATCCGGGGGACGTAATTGATAAAGTTCACACTCCGTGCTGCCATCAGTGTTTCAATTTGTCTATCATTATCAACTGGCCATTTTCGTATACTGGTGTACCCTTGGATAAACGCAGTTCGCAGTTCTTGATAATCATCACGTTGACGACCATAATATAAAGTGATTGCAATGTCTTGAACAGGGTGGGCGAACATAACATCTTCAAAATCTATAATATAGAGCTCTCCTTTGAAAACATGGACATTCCAATAATGCAGGTCCCCATGGATGAGAATCAGCCTTTCATGATCGGAATAAAGCCTCTCAAACTCATCGTTCGCGAGAGCGATCACTTCATCCAATAAATTTATCCGATCGGAGGGAAACAGGTCCTTGTACGCATCAGTATTGTAAATCACTGGCTCATCGGGGTAATAAAATACCTTATCCCATTTCTTCGGCTGGACAAATGGTGGTAATGGCTTTAATGTCTCAGCATGATTATGCAGCTTTGCCATTGTTTGTCCGAGTTTGAAATAATTGCCAGGATTGAGATATTGCTCTAAAGGCCGGCCTGGAACCCATTTAAACAATACACATCTCTTCTCCCCAGGTACACCAGGCACTTGGACGATTGTTATGAATTCTCCATCCTGCCGAGGGACAGGTTCGGATATCCTTAGGTCCGTGTCTCGCTTTAATGCGTCCAACCAGAACATTTCAGTTTGATTCTCGCTCAGCGTGGATTCTCCATCGGAATAGATGCGAAGCACAAATCTCTCATCTTCTTCAGACAGAACTTTGAACATCGTGTTTGTCTCAATCGTCAGGAATTTAACCCACTTAACCCGCAGATCGTATTGTTTCAGAGCAAGGATTGCCAGTTCTCGCAAGCGTCTTAGCTGTCCCCGCTTGGTTAGTTCATTGTAAGGTTTCATGATGGATTACCCTTCCTAGTCATGATCGTACCTCCAGGTGGTTTGTCGGAGCTCGAAAAGTTTCTATTGGCATGGTTTGGCTGAAGGACAGCTGCTAATGTTGGATATCAATTTGAAGTTTAGGTACTCTGAGAGCAGATGCCTGGAGCAGTAGGGTTTTGTGTGTTCACATCCAAGGCAGCTCGCTCCATTCCAACCGCGATAGATTTTCGCATCGCATGAACAATCAATGCGGAGGCTACACCAATTTATAATCTTCATCCTTAAAATGAATTATTATCCAATAGTCCTACAACAAGATTGATAGCGTGCAGCAGATATTTTACACAAAATCCAAGATTGGGCTTCAAATAGCATTTTTGCACAGGTGAGAATCACGGAATAATACTGAACACCCGGCCTACCTGCATCATTCCGCTAACTTTGGTTTCAAACCACATAATGCTCATTTGGATATTCAGCGAAATATCTATCTCTCCTATCAACCAGAACGGTGACAATTTTTGAGCCTTTTTTCATTTTCTTTGCCATCTCAACCGCTGCATAAACATTAGCCCCTGATGACATACCGCAGAATAACCCCTCTTCACTGCATAACCGGTCTGCCATATTCTTGGCATCTTCATTTCTGACCACAATCTCATGATCCAATATTTCCTCTTCAAGAATTTCCTCGATAAGGAATCTCAAATTCGGCATGCCAAATCCTTCCAAG
>JBEQLH010000305.1:0-3903 GCA_040326075.1 Anaerolineales bacterium | reverse complement strand
TACCAGCAGGGCGGTCTTCCCAAGGGATGTTTGGCAGCGGGGGATAAGTCATGGGAGTTGTCCTCCTCCTTGTTCAAGAATGATTAAACGGTTGACTTGTGTGAAAATTTACACTATAATAATACCAGAAATTGGGAGCGCTCCCAATTATTACAACAAATAAGATATTTCACCCAATTTATGTCCATTATAGTGAGTATTATCCTTAACTTGTCAAATATAATGCCCGCAAAGACCGGGAGCGCTCTCAGGAAAGATTGCCTAAATGAGCTCATTCGCTGATCCGAACCTTACTCTTGAAGAGATCGCTCGTCTCAGTGGAGTCTCTCGCTCTACTGTTTCCCGGGTCATTAATCAACAACCTAATGTAAGTGACGATGTCCGCCAGCGTGTCCAGGCGGTAATCGAGGATACAGGCTACCAGCCAAACCTGGCTGCCCAGACGCTGGTCTCAAAACGATCCTGGATGATCGGTCTCGTTTTACCGCGCTCCGTCAGCTCTTTCTTCACCGATCCGTACTTCCCGCGCCTTTTACAAGGCATTGCACAAGGTTGCAACCAGCACGACTATACCCTGGGCTTATTTCTGGTTGGCACGAAGGAAGACGAGGAGAAAGTTCTCCCACGGGTATCTCGCAAGGGGATGCTGGACGGCGTCCTGATTCAATCAGGACAGATCGGTGATCAACTAATTGATCGCCTGGTGAATTTAGATTTACCGGTGGTTGTCGTCGGCAGTCCACTTCATTCTGATGAGGTCAGCTTCATCGATGTAGATAATATCAGCGGTGCTTACAACGCGGTCAGCCATTTGATCCGCCTGGGGTATCAGCGTATCGGTACGATCACCGGGTTGCCAGGTGGTGCTGCGACATCCGACCGTTTGGAAGGTTATGAAAAAGCATTGATTGCACGCGGTCGAAATCTCGATCAATCCCTGATCGTTGAGGGGGATTTCACTGAAGCAGGTGGCTACTATGCCATGCAGCAGCTGCTGCCAGCAAAACCGGATGCGGTATTTGCTGCCTCGGATTTGATGGCCATTGGTGGTATGCGTGCAGTACGAGAAGCTGGGCTAAAAATTCCGCAGGATGTGGCATTCGTGGGGTTTGACGACGTCTCCGTTGCCAGGTATGCAAATCCCCAGCTGACGACCATCCGCCAGCCGATCGCCCAATTTGGAACCAACGCGGTGGAGATATTAATTGACCTGATTGAGAATGGGATTAAACCAGCTCGACGGATCATCATGGAAACAGAATTGATCATACGCGATTCTTGCGGTGCCTCCAGAAGGAATTAAGCTCTCTGGATTTGATTAATGAAGGTGATGTAATTAGATAAGATTCAAATCAACATATACAAGATGGAGGTGTAAATGGAAGATCGTTTGCTGTATTTACCAAACTATGTTCAAGTGCGACATAGAAAAATCTATAGGAGAAAGAAAATGCGTAAGCTAACTTTTACCGCCCTAAGTATTTTAATTCTGGCCAGCCTGGTTCTAGCAGGCTGCGCGGCCCCTGCCACACCAGAAACCATCATCGAGACAGTCGTCGTCGAAAAAGAAGGCGAAACTGTTGTCGAAACGGTCATCGTTGAAGTAGAAGGTGAAACTGTTATCGAAACGGTTGAAGTCGAGGTCCCGGTTGAAGTATTT
This sequence comes from Anaerolineales bacterium, assembly GCA_040326075.1. GTDB lineage: Bacteria > Chloroflexota > Anaerolineae > Anaerolineales > UBA4823 > PFL25. The sequence goes on along the minus strand of JBEQLH010000305.1, from coordinate 2,243 downwards.
GGGACAGACCTTCCCCGTGACCAAACGCTGTACTTCAATGGTTTCCAATGGAGTTCGGTTGTCGGATGGAATCCATACTCTTCCAACAACAATAATGCACTCGTTGTCGACCAAAACGCCCATGCTATAACCACCATGTTCGAATCCCCGTACATGTACAATCCGCTCGATGGCTTGCAGTATCCGCTGCTGGCGGATGGTCCCTATACATGGAACGATGACCAGACCGAGCTGACCTTCAAGCTCAAACCTGCCGCAATGTGGAGCGACGGTACCCCGGTGACTGCCGATGACGTTGCCTATACCTGGGCTTCAAATGTCACGTACGAGACCACTGCAGGTGTCGGCAACAGAGATTTCATCGATACCATCGAAGCAGTTGATCCCCAGACGGTGCTGGTCAAGGCCAAGCTGAATGACCAGGGTCAACCTATCAATCCTCTGCAGGTCGTCAATTACCTCAGCACGAATTATGTCATCCAGAAAGCATGGACCGAAACACTGGAAGCGCGCACGGGTAGCGATGCTGCTCTTTTTAAAGCCGATGGCGCTGAAGACGTCGTTTGGTCCGGTCCTTACCACAGCTTCTTCAATGACGATCAGAAAGTAGTGCTCATTCGTGATGATGACTACTGGGGCCAGGATGAGTCGATGTGGGGTATGCTGCCAGTGCCCAAGTTCCTGGCGCATGCCATCTATGCCGATAACAATGCTGGTCTTGTCGGCTTCCAAGCCGGCGAGGTGGATGTCAGCCAGCAGTTCAATGCCGATGTTCAGAACCTTTGGCTGGAACAGGGACTGCCCGTCTCGACCTATCTGCCAGAAGCTCCTTACAGCATCACTGCCAGCCTCCCAACAGCCTACTTCAACCTGGAATCCTATGGTTTGGACAATGTCGCGGTCCGTAAAGCGATCGCCATGGCTGTTGACTACGACACGATCATCGCCAACGCGATGACCAACCAATCCCCGACCTTCACCCAGGTGCCGCGCTCGGTGATGAACCCGACCCCTGGCGAACAGGCCCTGTACGACCAGGCTGCCGTCGCCGACCTGCAGTGGGCTGGAAGCGACATCGAAGGGGCCAATGCACTGCTGGATGAAGCCGGGATCGTCGATACGGATGGTGATGGAATTCGCGAAATCGATGGACAGAATCTTTCCTACCGGGCTCTCTGCCCTAACGGCTGGTCCGACTGGCAGGCTGCGATTGAGATCGTTGCTGCCGCCGGAGAGGAGATCGGGATTGATATCACCACCGAGTTCCCCGAATGGGGGGTTTACCAGACCGTCTTCACTGACGCGTCGGTGAACGATTATGATATCTTCATGGTGTGGAGCAACGGCGCTGGTCCCACCAATCCTTGGGGACGTGTCCGCCAGTTTATGAACTCCGAGTGGGCTGGTACGTCGGGCAACTGGAACGGCAACTGGGGCGGCTATGTCAATCCTCGTGTCGATGAACTGCTGACCTTGATCCCAAATGAAACCGATCAGGCCCAGCTGGTAGAATACTATACCGAGTTGACCGAGATCTACCTGACCGATGTTCCTTCATTCACCCTCATGTATCGTCCCGATTTCTTCCATGCAGTGAACGAATCGGTTTGGACGAACTTCCCACAATCTGATGATGGCACAGATCCACCCGTCCCACCCACGAACCTGGTGCGTGGTTACGGGATCGCCGGTCTTTACAATCTCGAGCTTGTTGGAGAATAATCCACAATAGAAGTTTAACAGCCATGTTCTGTGAAAATGGGGCATGGCTGTTTGCTATAATTAACTTGACATCCTTTTTTATCTAGGTACCCAACACTTCTACCCTTGGTGTCACTGCGAGGGGTGCATAGCACCCTGAAGCAGTCTCCAACAAAGTGTTGAATTGCCAGAATCAAGGAGATTGCATCGGTCGCGCAGTTTATACTGAGCGCAGCGAATGTGCTCCCTCGCAATGACAATTTCGAACTGTCAAGCAGCTAGTTTTATATAGATTATAAGGATTAGACTAAGAGGAGGTGCCGGATTGAAAGGGTATGCTAAATACTTCGGTGGAAAGATGGTTTGGATCTTAATCACATTCACCGCAGCATTCTTGCTGAATTTTATCCTGCCTCGCCTGATGCCTGGAGATCCCGTGGCTGTCATCACCCAAAGGGTTACCGAGGGTATGAGCAGTCAGGCCGGGGTCCAAAGGGTTTACGAACAGTACACAGAACTGTTTGGCACCAACAAACCCATGC
>JBEQLH010000303.1:0-3906 GCA_040326075.1 Anaerolineales bacterium | reverse complement strand
ATCTCTTCTGTGGCCACGGTATCATTTTCGTTCACTATGGGGATGACGCGCCTGGCGATCAATGCATCCAGCGTATTACGGGAATTTAAGTAGCTGGTCCGCAAAGATAGATCAGTCCGGGTCAGCATCACCTGGGCGACCATCAACCCGTATAATCCAAAGAGCTGCTCGTAGAGCGCCATGAGACGCGGCTGACCGACAGCAGCCAACATCTGCTTGGCTGGAATGTCCTTAGGCAGTTGAGGAAAATCCAAACGCTGACGACCGACAGCGATCGCTCCTGAAGTAACCAGGATAAGATCACATCCCTGGTCATGGAGATGGGCCATCTGGCGCACGAGGTCGACTATGCGGGGAGGGGATAGATATGCCGTGCCCCCTGTCAGGGTGGATGTGCCTAACTTAATAACTATGCGCTGGTGATTTGAATCCATTGGGTGGAAAACCTGATCATTGAATATGCCACATTTTATTATATTACTCCAGATTGGTGACCTCCCGGAGATAGATCAATCAATTTTATCAGAAGCGTATACAATTTTCCAACTGGCTATCCAGCGTTGGCGATCCCAAGTTTATTAATTGGTCAGCGGAAGTAAAATCCCAGAGAACATAGATAAGCCTCTAGGATTCGGGAGTACCCCTCCGGTACCGGGAATGGATTCTGAAAAGCCCGAGTCGATGCAGGTTTGCAATGTACCAGATCCAGCTATCCGCCTGTGCTTACATTCGGGTCCTCAAATTAGCCCGAACAATAGCTGACCTGGCAGGGGAATGAACTATCATCTCCCAACACCTGGCTGAAGCCCTTCAATATCACCCAAAACTTCAGGTGTTGCGAATCTGATCTCGTTCTAGATTGATTTATATTTCCATTATTGCGGCACATAATAATTTTCGTTCCATCTTAAAACATATCTATTAGTTTATTTCTTTTTCAACATCTTCTCAATACCCTTCGCTGATCACAGAAAGAAAATCAATGGTCATTTAAAATTAAGGTAGAATAACCCTACAATTGAGAAAACAATCAATTGAATGGACATGTTTGCCATTTCGTTAGCTCAATATGATGAGATTACGAATACAATATGGTTAACCTGGAGAAAATCAGGCACGATTCAGATAAGGTAGCCTCTATTCAGCAAATCATTACTCATCCAATATATTAACGGTAGAGAGCAATTAATATCTTCGAGAACAGGAATATCCAATGCCATTAGTTAAATCAAAAACCGAAAATGAAATATTTATCTCAAAACGATTTCAACAGATCGTCTCGCTTCACGTTCTCAAGAATTTATTGAAAAGAGTCGAAGCTCAGGTCCCGCTGCTGCTCGGAATCCATGGCCCTTCCGGTGAAGGCAAGACCTTTCAGTGCGAGAATATCCTCAAGAGTATGGGAGTCAAGCGCTTTCTCATCTCCGGAGGCCAGCTTGATAATCCTGTACCTGGTCAACCCTCATCCTTCATCCGTACTTCTTATATTCGGGCCAGCGAGAGCATCAATAGTGGTGAGGCCAGTCTGGCAGTGGTGCTGGTCAACGATGTCGATACTGGGCTAGGCACCTGGGGAAAATCAGAAAAACATACCATCAACCAGATCAACGTTTTCGGTGAGTTAATGCATCTGGTTGATTATCCTTCCCTCGTGGATGGCAAAGAAACAACCAGAATACCGATCATCGTCACAGGAAACGATTTTACTAAGCTGTACAACCCACTGGTAAGGGCTGGAAGGATGTCAGCTTTTGAATGGATCCCAACCAATGAAGAGAAATCGCAGATCATCTCATCAATATTTCCCGAGCTTACTGACCATGAATGCTATAAGTTGATCGTGGAATTAAACGAAAAACTCATTGGAGAGCTTCCGGATCAAATTAAATTCCTCCCTGTAGCTTTCTTCTCCCATCTCAGGGCAAATCTCTTAGATGAGGATTTATGGGAAGAAGTCGAACTGGCTGGATTGGATAAAACTATCGATAGCGTATTACGGGGATATGAACCTGACCTCTCAAGCAAAATCTACTATGAACGGGTACTCGATAAAGGCGTAGAACTGGCACGCTCTGGTAAACTGATCAACCATTTACAGGCTTCAACCGTAGAAAATTGGAGAGCGTAATCAGCCTCGAATCAAGATCCAAAAATAACTGTATAGAATAATTCGGTAAGGTTGCTCAAACACCGAATTGAGATCCTAAGACAACAGTAAAACCTTAGGATCTTTTGTTGTGGTTTTTTTTTGATTTTGATTTCCTATCATGAGGTTTGCATGGTCATCTGCTCAAGAGAAAAAATCCAATTATCACATTCAAGGTTGAACAAACTGATTTATTCCGGTCTCCAAGACCAACCTGATACCTATTTTACTAATTTAAATCCGTCACTCTCCCGGTTTATTGGTGTTATCTCTTTTACATCTCAATTACTTAACTATAAACTGACAGAACTGGCTATATAAGTGATCTTTATGTATTGCCGATCTTATGGGCGATGTCAACCTTAATGGAAGATAAGATTCGAACACGGTGAGATGCAGGTGTTCGTTTCCCCGTTATAATCATGGCTGGTTTCAGTCAATCAAATGATATGGACTTCTTGGCAGTAATCAAAAGGAGTAATTATGACCGAACAAGCCAAATCGGATAACGAATCGAGGACAGTAGTTCCTTTTTATGAACGCCCCCATGTTCAAATGTTCAACATACCCCTTGGAAATGGGATTCCATACGGGATAGAACGTATTTCTAATCCTGAAGTTGGGATTGGAGGGGCTTATGGAACCTGGGGAAACAGTTACGACAACATGACCTTGACCGAACTCGTTGAGGAAACCACCGGCTCACCATTAACAAAAGGCGAGCGAATGGACCTGGCTCCTCTTGGATTTATCCACCGCCACCATTTACCTGGGTTTTCAGATGATGAGCATCTCAAAATAGAGACCGAGGTCGGTGCCCGCCTCTTGAGAGAAGCAGCAAATGCATCCGGATGGGAACCAGAGGAAGTTGATGCGGTCTTGATCGGTATGAGCGGTCCGCCTTCCGATAACTATACTGAGCAAATTGCACGCAAAGCCGGGGTTCGGGAGGATGCATTAAAAGTTAGTATACATAAAGCATGTGATAGTTCTGCTGGCGCATTACATCTTGCATTGAATCCGGAATTAGCATATAACAAACAATCGAAAATTAATCTCGCTGACAAATTATCCGGCAAAAAAGTGCTGGTTGGCGGTATTGAAGGATTAAGCCGTTCTGTGCAAAAATCTTTTGACACGAGTGCCCTCCAATTATTCGGCAATGGCGCTGGAATCATAGGATTGATACCGGGCAAATCGATGGAGTTCTTAGTAGGTAAGACCCAAGAAGTCTATGACGAACAAGGCGTGCTGGCAGTCCATATGTATTATCCGCATTCAGGTAAAAGGGTTGCCGGGCAATCGATGGTGGAGGTAACTCAGGTTGATCAAAATCACATTCGAGTCGCCGGCTTGATGAATGAACCCACCAATGGATTACCAGTTGCCATGGCTGGTTCGATGGGTATGGTAAAGCTATTTGTGCGCAACGGTGTCGATGTCGTGCGGGAGGTATATAATTCTTATCGAGAAAAGATGGGCCAGATAGGTACCCTTGGGAAATCGATTGAAGTAGCCATTGTGCACCATGCAAACCTTAAAATTAATTCCCTAAAACATAAGAATCTGAGCAAAGAAGGCATCGAACTGCGTATGCCGTGGGTGATAAAAGAATTCGGTAATGTCAGCGCGGCCTCTAACATGATCGCCTTTTTACGCGAACTCCCCAAAATGAAGCCCGGGGATCACATTATGATTGATGGCTTTGGTGCTGGAACATATTATGACGTGTTTGTGGTCGCCTTGGGCACAGGGGCTGG
>JBEQLH010000070.1:0-11616 GCA_040326075.1 Anaerolineales bacterium | reverse complement strand
TTATACCCTTACTGCTCAGCCCTCATCACGCATCTGGCGGCTTCCATGAATAAGGATGATTCTAATCCCTTCGAACCTTAAACCTCCTATCGGTTGAGCAAGTTGATATTCAGGAACGGTTCTCCTCCCCATTGGTTTATCCATGAAATTCCATCAGAGTTTTTATCCAGGTAGTAAATATGCGCACGATTAGATTAGCCATCCTGCTCGGCATCATGTTGCTGGTAATCTTATTGAGTGCATGCAGCGAATCGCAAAGTGAGCCTATGCCCTCCAGCACGCCTCCACCGCGTAATATCACTGTTTTGGGAAGCGGAAAAGTTTGCCTGACACCGAATGTTGCTGCGATTTCAATCGGAGTACACTCCGAAGACGAGAATACGGATTAAGCAGTTAATGATAATAACAACCAGGCCAAACAAGTTTCCGAGATTCTCTTGAGTATGGATGTGGTTGAAGCTAAAATACAAACTATCAATGAATTTGATGGTGTTCCGGTGCCAGTGTTTGAGGGCAAAGGAAGCGGGGAATTCGATACCACAAAGGCACAGGTCCCGGTATCTTTAGGGCAGCTCAACCTCACGGTAGATGTTTCAGTTATCTACGATATCTAATAAACTTTTCCAGATTCAATTGTTCTGAAATGGCGAATATTTCACTGGCATTTGTATTATTTTTCAGGTGACTGTATAACCAAACATGCACATCAGTCTGTTTGAACCAGTTAACACTTACCAAATAATGATATAAAATTATCCTTGTGAATGAATCGTTGATCTTCTTCCCACCCCACCGGCTCGGATTGATCTCACAGATCATTGGGATTCTGGCCGCCATTGCTGTCGGTTTCTTGGGTTTGCGACAGGCAGCAGGTGCCCAAATTGGTGTGTCTTTCTTGCTCTTCTTAATCCCAATTCTGATTGCATTGGTTCTGGTCCCATTAGTTAGCTATCGTGCTTATGCATTATGGCGGGCTTCATATACTTTGCAGCGCGATGGGATCCTTTTGAAGTGGGGATTGCGAGAAGAGACAATCTCCATGGATTCCATCAATTGGGTACGTGCTTCGCAGGAGTTGGACACAAAATTACCCCTGCCGAGATTGCGCTGGCCAGGAGCAGTTCTTGGCGTTCGCCGTCTCCCAGATGGGACTCCGATAGAGTACCTCTCTGCTCAATCACACCAGATGATCCTGGTATCAACAACCGATAAAGTTTACGCAATTTCACCCGCCAATCCTGAAGAATTCATGCTTGCTTACAACCGATTTGCGGAACTAGGTTCGCTTACTCCGCTCCCCCCTCACTCAGCTTTTCCTGCCAATTTACTCCGGCAAGTATGGCTCTCCTCTCCAGCACGTTATTTATTATTAAGCGGATTGCTGGTTTCCTTGATTTTATTGATCTTAGTCAGCCTTAGTGTTCCCTCAAGAGCCGCGATATCTCTAGGATTTAATTCAGATGGCATGCCATCTGAAGGGTCTCCTTCGGTTTACCTGCTTTTATTACCGGTTTTAAATACCTTGTTCTATATGGCAGAATGGCTTTTTGGTCTGTATTTTTTTCGATCAGATGAAACCCGAACCCTGGCTTATTTGCTGTGGGGCAGTGGACTATTCACTGCCATTCTTTTCTTAATCGCTGCGTTTTTCATTCTTGGGGCCGGATGATATCCACTAATTCTCAAAAGATTATCCACTTTTAAACCATGGTTATCCACAGAAATTCGCTACTTATCCACAGAAACCTCCCGTTCATTTATTATTAAAAGGAGTCATGCAGATTTTTATCGGGTTAACCCTTGGCGTCCTGGTTGGTTATACTTCCTTCCGGGTAGGTGCCTTAAGTGCCAGTGGAGCAATGGCTGCTTCTTTGGTTGGTGGTTTGATCTTTGGCCTGGGAGGCATTCCTTGGGCAACGCTGCTGCTGATATTTTTTATATCCTCAAGTCTGCTCTCTCGCCTCTATAAACGTCAAAAAAGCTCCTTAGACGAGAAATTCGACAAGGGTTCCCGCCGGGATTATGGGCAGGTGCTGGCAAATGGCGGTTTGGGGACCCTATTGGTATTGGGTTACTGGTTTTTTCCTGACCGGGGGGAGCTGTGGATCGCTTTCGCAGGCTCCATGGCAGCTGTCAACGCCGACACTTGGGGGACCGAACTAGGTGTGCTTAGCCCTTCCTCTCCCCGTATGATCACTAACGGCCGAGCTGTGCCCAAGGGCACCTCTGGAGCAGTTACCTTAGTTGGCTACCTGGCATCCCTGGCTGGAGCGTTGCTTGTCGGGATTGGAGCCGTATTATTTACGCCCACTGTGCCTGGGATAATGCTTGTGGTAATCGTAATTCTCGGAGGATTGGCTGGCGCGACGATTGATTCACTTCTTGGTGCGACCGTACAAGGCATTTTCATCTGCCCCCATTGTGCCAAAGATACTGAAAGCTTTCCTTTACATCGCTGTGGAACTGAAACCAACCACATCCGAGGATGGCGGTGGCTGAACAATGACCTGGTAAATTTTATCTGCTCTCTGGTGGGAGCGGGCGTAGCGCTTGCTGGTTGGCTGTTACTGATCTAATACAAACTTGAGCTCAGAAATCTTCTGTATCACCGGACAATCTGCTTCTGGAAAAAGACCCTCTGGGTCGATCAGCACAGCCTGGATTCCAGAGCGCTGTGCACCAATCACGTCTGCGAAATAATTGTCTCCTACGTAGAGCGCTTGCCCGGGTTCAATTCCCATTTTGGTGAGGGCGTGTTGAAATATCACCGGATCGGGTTTCCAGGCATTGACCTCCCCAGCAGCTAATGAAAATTCAAAACAGGAACCAATGCCAAGCATTTCCAGTTGCTCATCAAACGAATTTCTCCGGTTTGATACCACCGCCAATTTGAAACCGTCCGTCTTAAGATCCTCCAGCAGGTTGGGGACTCCATCTGCAAGCGTATCCTCAGGGTTGTAACCTTCACGCATAAATTGAGTTAAACTTTGGGCTTTCTGGAGGGCTTGATTGGGTTGACATCCACAGGCTAACAAATATAAGCGCGAGTGATTAATCCAAAACAGGTCGTCGTTATTGCCAAAGGCTTCCTGGTCGCTGATCAATTCAGGGGATTGTGCCCAATAATAATGCAGCCAGCGGTGAGCCTGCCGGTTGTTATCGCTTTCACCTGGGATACCTAGTTCTTGTGTGAAGCCGGTCAATGCTTCGATGAATGATGGTCGATTATTGCGCAGTGTTCCATCTAGATCGAAGAAGATTGAATCTATAGCGCTCTTTTGAATCAAATCAGCCGCCAATCTCGCTCATCACGCGATTGAGGGGGATAACCCCTTGCGCTAATCCATGCCCCCAGGGTTTATGCCAGATACCAGTAAGGATCAATTGCCTGAGCTCTTCCAGGGTAGCCCCGTTTCGCAACGGAGTCAATAAGTCGACTTCTTTTTCACGCAGTAGACACAAACGCAGGCGTCCATCCGCGGTTAGGCGGGCGCGGTTGCACTCTGCGCAAAAAGGCTTCGTAACCGAAGATATGAATCCAATATCTCCGCGTGCACCTGGCAAGTGGTAGAGTCGGGCTTCTCCATCCAGCTTCCCATTTCCAACAATCTCCAGAGATCCAAAAGCATTCTCAATCCGCTGGTGCATCTCTTCCCAATTAACAACCTGGTTGACCTGCAGGTCCGTTGCCCCGGCGAAAGGCATCATCTCGATGAAGCGCACCTGCCAGGGATGCTCCAGGGTCAACCGGGCTACGTCAAGCACATCACTCTCGTTATAACCGCGCACAACGACTGCGTTGATTTTAATCGGGGTGAGACCAGCTTCTTCTGCGGCTTCTAGCCCAGTCCAGACGTCCTCCAGTTTGCCCCAGCGGGTCAGACGGCGGAATTTCTCCGGATCAAGGGTATCCAGGCTTATGTTCACACGATCCAGGCCAGCCTCCGCCAACGGGCCAGCCAGATTAGCAAGTAAGATGCCGTTGGTCGTGATCGATAGCGATCGCACTCCAGGTGTATGGGTGATCTCCCGCACCAGGTCTACAACATCAGCCCGAACTGTTGGTTCACCGCCTGTGAGACGCATTTTGTGGAAGCCAAGCGAAGCGAACAGGCGGGTAAACAGCAAGATCTCGTCGTCCTGCATCAATTCTGCATTGGGACGAAAGGTCATGTCTTCCGGCATGCAGTACACACAGCGCAGGTTGCAGTGATCGGTGAGGCTGATCCGCAGATAAGAAATTGAGCGTCCGAATCGGTCTAGGGCCATAAATCTTGAGAAATTGAGGATAACGAATTTTATGACAAATATCGTCGAAATTATACCTGTATTCTGTAGAAATAGGATGAGAAGGGCGTATGAAAACGCGATCTTCGAAGGGGGAGTAAATAATTTATTAAATCTAGCCTATAAAACATTCCCCTGGATGGGATCGAAGATGAATTGATGGTAAGATGTATCGATTTGTCAGTAATTCGTTTACAGGTTGGCAGGAAAATTTTCAGTTGATGATAATTGTGGTGTTTTATTGAACAGGCGAGAATTTCTTCGGGTTGCAGGTTTGGCAGTTGGGGGCGGTTTGGTAGCAGCTACATCCTATTTAGCTGTCAACGATGAATCACAAGATCCGGTCGTTGATAAGGTACCGATTCGCCTGCAGGGTCTCCATCCTGATCTGGAGGGCTTCACCATTCTGCAGATGACCGATCTGCATCTCTATCCTCTCACCCAGCCGGAATTGATCAAAAAATCGGTTGCCATCGCCAACAGCTTGAATCCGGACCTGGTGGTGCTTACGGGAGACTATGTTTGGCGCTACCTGGATGCGATCGATGAGCTTGCTCCTATCTTGGCCGCTTTGAATGCCAGACACGGAGTCTACAGCACATTGGGAAATCACGACTATTGGTTAGATGCCGATGTGATAAAAACAACCATGGAAGACGCGGGATTGCCAGTATTGGTGAATCAGGGTCTTCCGATTAACCAAGGCTCGGGGACTTTTTATTTAGGTGGCTTAGACGACGGTTGGAGCGGTAATCCCGATCTCGAAATGACCCTGGATGGCGCACCTGCTGATGTGCCGGTGGTGCTCATGTGCCATGAGCCAGATTTAGCTGATCAATATTCCCTGGATGGCAGAGTCTCCCTGCAGCTCTCGGGTCATACCCACGGGGGGCAAATCCGCATACCAGGGATAGGGGCCCTGATCCTGCCATATTTAGGGCGCAAGTACGATTTTGGTTTGTACAAAGTTAATCACATGCTGCTCTACACAAACCGTGGGATCGGTGTGATCAGTGAACCGGTACGCTATAATTGTCCTCCAGAGATCACACAATTCATTCTGCAGAGAGGGTGATTTGCCACCGATAAGGCTCACTAGATTTTGAGCTGGATCCGCATATAGATCTTTCTCCTTTCACATATATAATAGATTGCGATACATAATTTCAAGAAAGCAACTCATTCTTGGTGCTAATAAGATAAAATAGGGGTGTTTACTCTTGTTGCCGTATTAACATTCCCGGGGATTCAAATTTATTTTCTGTGGAATTCCTTCAGGTAAAGTGTGATAAGTAAGATAATAAAATCAACATCCCAACTGCAGAGTTATCGCCATTGAATGGATATTGGCAGGGATGTGTTCGGAGGTGAGCAGTGTATGACATTATCGTGCTCGGTGGCGGTCCGGCTGGCGTGACAGCCGCCCTTCGGGCAAATGAATTGGGTGCTGATGTAGCCCTGGTTGAGCGCGCTCGTTTGGGTGGTACCTGTACTAACGACGGGTGTGTACCGACCCGATTTCTGGCCCATACCGCCCGCCTGGCCCGCGAAGCGGAACAATTTGCCAACTACGGATTGGTCGCGGAATTGCCCCAGGTGGATTTCGGGCGCCTGATCAGCCGCACCCAGGCAAAAATAAATGAGCTCCACGAAAAGAAGCAGTTAGCCAATCACCTGGGTGAATTCGGGGTGAAAGTGTTTACCGATGTTGGTGCAGCGGAATTCGTTGATCCGACTACGATCAAGACCGCCGGTGGTATGCAGCTTGAAGCGGAAAAATTCATCTTATGTGCCGGAGGACGCGCCCGGCGATTCTCATTCCCCGGCAGCAAACTGGCCTTGATCCATAGCGATGTCTGGTCGCTGAGCAGTCTGCCTAAATCAGTTGCCATTGTGGGTGGGGCTGCGACAGGATGTCAGCTGGCATCTATCCTGGCAGCCTTTGGTGCGAAAGTTACCCTGCTCGATATCGCCTCTCGTTTGCTCGGCATGGAAGATACTCTCATTTCCGAAGCCATCAATGATTCTTTTGTTCAGCGGGGGATCGAGATCGTCACCGGTATTGGAGGCGTAGAACGGATCGAAGAACAAGACAAAGAACTGGTTCTCTGGTACACATCCCAGGATCAGGTGAAGCAGGTCGCTGCCGAGTCGGTAATCCTGGCCACAGGTTGGCCTGGCAACGCGGATACCCTCAATCTCTCCGCCGTGGGGGTTGAGAGTGAGCGAGGTTATGTCCTTGTCGATGAGTACCTGCGAACTTCCGCCGCGCATGTCTTCGCTGCTGGAGATATCACCGGACGTATGATGCTTGTCCAATCTGCCGGGTATGAAGCGCGTATCGCGGCTGAGAACGCCGTGCTGGGTGCTGGTCAACCTTATACACACAAGATTGTTCCCCATGGTGGTTTCACGGATCCTGAATATGGAAGCGTTGGGCTGACAGAGGAACGCGCTCGGGTCCTCGAGCCTGATTGCCAGGTAGCTGTCGTACCATATTCCGCCCTGGACCGGGCGGTGATCGATGGTCATCAAAATGGATTTTGCAAGATGATCGTGTCCCAGGAATCTCATCGCATCCTCGGTGCACATGTGATTGGTGAGCAAGCCTTAGAAATCATCCAGCTGGTTGGGGCCGGGATGGCAGCTGATATGTGGGTAGAACACCTGGCTGAACTGGAACTGGCTTACCCCACTTATACCGCCATCATTGGCTTGGTCGCAAGAAAGCTGGTTCACCAGTTAGGTGTCATGCCGCTTTCTCCTCAGTGGCGCTCTATGGGTAAGCCATACGCAGCTGAGTGGGAGCGGAGCACAACCTGACGATTTTTTATGGGAGCGCAGCTGGCAGAAGATAAATGGAACGACTTAAGAAGTAAATAATGGTCTCAAGTATCAGCACACAACCAGGGGAACAAGGATCAATCAGGCGCTACTCCATCGGCAACTTGATCACCCTGGCCATCTTTGGTATTACCCTGCTGGCTTTTCTGATTGCCGCCATCCTAGCTTTGGCGTGGAGCAAAAAACCCTTTTTGGGCTTTGTTGTCGAGCCGACATTGGTTGTCTCAAATGTGGGGGGAGTCTCTTGGAACGCTCAAAGGATCGGGCTCAATTTCCCTGAGCGGGTCAGACAAATTGGTGAGCGGACAGTCAGCTCGGTTCAAGATTACGAAATAGTCACCTCCAGTCTACCCATTGGATCACCGGTTGTAATCGGCACAATTTTTCCCGATGGCGCATTTCGAGTTTACCCATCCGTTCGAGTTACACCTTTCCCTTCCGTTGACCTGTTCCGGTTTTTCTGGTTGCCGTTTATTGTGGGTCTTGCTTACCTGGTGATTGGCTTCTGGACATTCCGCATGCGAGGCGATATCGCCCCCAGCCACGCCTTCGCCTATTTCTGCATCAGTGCTGCCCTGGCCACCGGGCTCTATTTTGATCTCATCTCCACCCATGTCCTTTCAATCCTCTGGACTATCGCTATCTCTTTCCTTGGGGGTACCTTGATCGTCCTGGCACTGGTTTTCCCGCAAGAGTGGTCAGAGTCAAAACAGCACTTTTTATTACGCTATCTACCTTATGGTATCTCCCTTGTGCTCGCTGTGTGGGGTGTTCTCGCCCTGGTGGATCAATCCGACCCCTGGGCATATGTCAACCCCTGGCGTTTCAGTTATATCTACACCTCCTTGGGGATATTCTTCTTTATTGGCATGATGGTTTATCGCCAGTTCACCAACCCTTCTCCAGCAACCCGCCAACAGGCACGCATCGTGTTGTGGGGTAGTTTGTTCGCCTTTTTACCGATCGCTTTCTGGATGCTGGCCCCCTACCTAGGACTTCAGATTCCATGGAACCCGGGTCTGTTCTTGCCATTCCTGTTGTTATTCCCGGTTGCCATTGCTATCGCCATCTTGCGCTACCGCTTGTGGGACATTGACCTCATCATTAACCGAACCCTGGTCTATGGTCTGCTTATCATTGTGCTGGTTCTGCTCTACATTGCCAGCGTGGTGGTTTTGCAGCGTACATTCCAGTCATTAACCGGTGAGAGATCTGATCTGGCAGCTGTTATCTCGACCCTGGTCATCGTATCCCTTTTCATCCCCATCCGGGGTTACGTCCAGGAATTCGTTGATCGGCGCTTTTACCGTCGCAAGTATGATACTGCCCGTACACTTGAAACTTTCAGCGAATCCCTGCGCGATGAGGTCGATCTTGATCGGGTCATCTCTCGTCTGGAGGGGGTCATCCAGGAGACGATCCAGCCTTCTCAGGTAAATACATGGTTGTTCTCCGGTTCCATATTCCAGGTGTTCCACCCAGATGGGGATCTTTCCGCCGAAGGGGGGGATGCTCAGCAAGCGCATCTCCAGGTTGCTCTTGATGATCCAATCCTGGAATATTTCAAGACCGCTCCAGGGACGATTGATCTGGATAAGCTGCTGGTTGATGCCCGTGCCCGGCAGATTATGCTTTCCGCTGGGATTAAGCTGGTTGTCCCATTGATCACCCGTGGAGAGATGATCGGTTGGCTGGGTCTGGGTCACCGCTTGAGTGGGCAGGATTATTCCGCCAACGATCAGCTCATGCTGTCCAGATTGGCGATCCAGGTGGCTCCTGCCCTGCGCGTGGCTCAGCTGGCTGCTCAGCAGCAGGCTGAGGCAGTCGAGCGTGAGCGTTTGGAACAGGAGATGCTGGTTGCACGCCGCATTCAAAAGGCCATGCTGCCCAAAGCTCTACCCAGTTATCAGGATTGGCATATATCAGCCTACTACCAACCGGCCCGGCAAGTCGGCGGTGATTTCTATGAATACAAATATTTTGACGATGGTCGCCTGGGTATCTTCATTGGGGATGTCACCGACAAGGGCATCCCGGCTGCCATGGTCATGGCCACTACCCGCACCCTGCTTATGGCCCTGGCTGATGAGTCCCTTTCCCCAGGACAGGTATTGAAACAGGTTAATAATTTGCTCCAGGAGGATATTCCATCCAGCATGTTCGTTACATGTTTCTATGCCATCCTCGATCCAGCCACAGGCAGGATGGTGTTCTCCAATGCTGGACACAACCTGCCTTACCATCACACCAGCGACGATGTTTTGGAGTTAAAAGCCGCTGGCATGCCCCTGGGCTTGATGCCGGATATGGAATACGATCTTCACGAAACGATCGTCGAGCCTGGCGACAGGGTTATCTTCTACAGCGATGGCCTGGTAGAGGCTCACAATCCCCAGGACGAGATGTTTGGTTATAAGCGCTTGACCGACCTGATCGCAGACTATGCTGGTGATGACCCATCCTTGATCGACCACCTTACCGGCGAGTTGAAGGGTTTTTCCGGACCAGGTTGGGAGCAGGAGGATGACATCACCATTGTGGCGATTAAACGATATAATTTACCTCAAGATGGGGATGGTGGATAAGGTTATCGCAGGTAAGATCCTCATCTATCCTGGCCATTTTTCCAAGCCGGGTGAACTATCCGCAAATGGTGAAGATCTAAATTTTAAACCTGGTAGGAGCAGAAAATGTCCAGAACTAATGTGACCATCGCTATGCGTGAAGTCAATCAGCAAGTCAACGCGATTGATATTGGCGGGGAGCTGACTTCATTTGCAGAGGAAGAGCTGAATGCCGCCATTGACCAGGCCAATACGAAAAATGTGTGCTGCATCCTGTTCAACTTCCGCCAGATGACTTACATGAACAGCAGCGGCATCGGTCTCTTGGTTACATCTCTGATCAGGTTAGGCCGCCAGGATAAGCGCATGGTAGCGGTCGAACTGAGCGATCACTTCCGCAAACTCTTCGAGCTCACCAAGTTAAACGAAGCGATCCACCTCTACGACACAGAAGAAGAGGCCCTGGCTGCTGAAGACCTCCTCGATTGACATTTACCCGCATCCATTTCTTTGGCCGCCCACTATTTTCTCTGCCTCTGTACGTACTCAGCGCAAAGATCTCCATTAATTCTTCTACCCCGTGCGGGTCATGCAAATCAAAGCGTGCCTGATTAAGGCTTTATATTGGCGAAACTGACTATTTTAGATAAAAGGGATATTGATGTCATCGCTGATAAATATCAGCTGCAAATAGATGGCTGCGCGCCGATAGACGGGGGTGATGAAAACTCCAGTTTTTTGCTGAACTCACCAGAAGATGATTATGTGCTCACCGTTTATGAGAAAAAATCCCTGCCTGAAGTAGAACAGGCGGTCATGATGTTAAATCACCTCGCTGAGCATGAATATTTCACCAATCAAGTCATTGTCACCACGGATGGCAGGTCTGTTATTGATTATCAAGATAAATCCATCATCCTGAAAACATGGATCCCAGGCGACACCCTTCGAGACAAAATACAGGAAGACTATCGTGCGATTGGTAAGGCAATTGCTGAGCTGCACCAAATCCCTTGCCCTGATTTCCTCCCCAGAGATCATCCCTACGGGTTGGGTTACATGCCAGACGCTCTGGGCCAGGGGGCTGACGATCAATATGAAGCCTGGTTGGCGGATATAATCAATTACTTACAGGATCATTTTCCTGACCACCTCCCACGTTCCATCATTCATGCAGATCTGTTTGATGACAATATTATTTATAACCAGGGACGGTTCCAGGCCATCATTGATTTCGGGGATGCCTGCTGTTACTACAAAGCATATGATTTAGGCAGCGTGCTGTCTGGCGCCTGCATGGAAAACGGCAAATTAGATTTCGTTCAGGCCAGGGAGGTGCTCACAGGGTACCAGGCGATTTGCGAGCTGGAGGCTGATGAAGTAGCGGCAATTCAATTCTTTTGCGTTTATGCTGGTGCCGCGATTTCCGTCTGGCAATATGTGAACAACAATGTGCGCAGGCTTGATGAAGCAAAGAAAGACAAATACAAACTGGCCGCTCAACGCACAGAGCATCTCTTCCGCATCCCTCGAACGAAATTCGAGACAATTTTTGACTAGGTCCAATTCAAAGTCCCACCTGAATAGTCCCTCAGCAGCGCACGCCCCCAGGATTTGTGCTCGCAAGCAGAAGTGGACCAGTTTCGATGATGGGATCAAACCCGTTGAACTTCAAAAATTGTGAATTTCATGCAGAAAGGATATCGGAGTTTTAACAAGAAATAACCCATATGATTGAAATAATTGGACTCGACGCTGACGATACCCTTTGGGAGAATGAACACCTATATCACCAGGCGAAGATTAGATTTGCCCAGATTCTGGAAAATTACGCTGACCCAGAGCAGATTATTGACTGGCTGGATAAAACCGAGGTCCGGAATATTGAATTTTATGGATATGGGATCAAAAGTTTCGCCCT
>JBEQLH010000302.1:0-3935 GCA_040326075.1 Anaerolineales bacterium | reverse complement strand
GCTTTGAATTAATTGATCGGGGATTGGCACGCGAGGGTTATCCGGTGCTTAATGAAGGGCAAGAGGTTGGAGTGGTTACCACAGGTATGTTCTCTCCGACAACCTCTCGCTACCTAGGGATGGCATTGGTACCACGTTGGCTTTCAAAAATCGGGACCGATATTGATATTCGGATCCGCAACAAAGGGAAAAAAGCCAGAATTATCAAACGACCATTTTACACCCCCGCTTATCGACGCTAAATTAAATCTTTTGATCGTTATATCAACCACATTTCTAGAAATAAATGTCGAAATATCGAGCAGGAAAAATAACACAAAAGATAATTATTGGAGGAACGAATTATGAAAATTGACCCCAATGCACGTTATTCCAAAGAACACGAATGGGTATGCAAAGATGGAGAAGTATATTTCTATGGGATCACTGACCACGCTCAAGACCAGCTTTCAGATATTGTGTTTGTGGAGTTTCCAGAAATCGGGGAGAGCTTCACCAACGGCGATATCATCGGTGTCGTCGAATCAGTAAAAGCTGCTGCTGATTTATACATGCCGATTGCTGGCGAGATCATTGAGGTAAACGATAACCTTGCAGACAATCCAGATCTTCTGAATTCGGATCCTTTCGGTGAAGGATGGATTATTCAATTCAAATCATCTGATCCCACAGAGTTTGATGGGCTTCTTTCAGCTGAGGATTACGAAAAAATAACAGGAGAAGATTAGTAATGCCGCCCTATCTACCACAAACTGAAGAAGACCAACTAGCAATGTTGGAAACCATCGGTATCCAATCAGTCGAAGAACTTTTCGAGGAAATCCCAGAGGCTTACCGTTTTCCTAGTCTGAACTTACCGCGAGCAGCTTCCGAATTGGAAATCCTTGATGAGCTATACGGAATGGCATTGAAGAACAGCACGACTGGATGCTTCGCCACATTTATTGGGGCTGGAGCTTACAACCATTTTGTCCCCAGCGCAGTGCCTTACCTGGCAGGCCGAGGTGAATTTGTGACTGCCTATACCCCCTATCAGCCAGAGGTCAGCCAGGGAACGCTACAGGCGATGTTCGAGTATCAAAGCATGATCGCCGAACTGACAGGTATGGAAGTCGTCAACGCTAGCCATTACGATGGCGCCACCTCGATGGCCGAAGCGGCGATCATGAGCTTCAATGTTGCACGCGGTAAGCGCCGCAAGATTATCGTTTCGCCAAGTATTCATCCACAATATCGCCAAGTACTGCGCACATATTTGCCTAGCGAGCAAGTGCAGATTACTGGTGATGAGGATCTTACCGCCAGCCTGGAAGATCTCAAATCCATGTTGGATATGGACACTGCTTGCCTGATTGTGCAGAATCCAGATTTCTTTGGTCAGTTGCAAGAGGTAGATGGATTAGCGGAGGCGGTACACGAGGCGGGGGCACTATTGGTGGTTGTAGCAAATCCGATCCATAGCCTGGGATTGATCAAACCACCCGGCGAGTACGGTGCTGACATTGTTGTCGCCGAGGGCCAACCATTAGGAGCAGGACTAAATTTTGGTGGGCCTTATTTAGGTGTCTTTGCATCTAGGATGAAATTTGTCCGCCAGATGCCAGGTCGCCTGGTCGGAGAGACAGTAGATACAGAGGGAAAACGTGGTTATGTGCTCACTCTCTCGCCGCGCGAACAACATATCCGCCGCGAGAAAGCAACCAGCAATATTTGTACTAACCAAGGACTTGTGGCACTGATTGCGGGCATGTACCTCGCTTATATGGGTAAAAGTGGTATGCGGGATGTGGCTGAGCTATGTTACCACCGGGCTCATTACGCTGCATCTGAAGTTGACCGCCTCGAGAATTACAAGGTTAAGTCACCGGACCTGTTCTTTAATGAGTTTGTCGTCCAATGTCCCAAACCTGTTGCGCAAATCAACGAAACACTGCTTGAAAATGGAATCCTGGGGGGTTACGATCTTCAAAAGGAATACCCAAATGCGAAAGATCAGATGTTGATTTGCGTAACAGAGTTAAATGACCGGACTCAAATCGATAAATTAACTGCGGCTCTGTCAGAGATCGCATAGAGGAGAATAAACGATGAGAAAACAACTTGAACCATTGATCTTTGAAATCTCCTCACCGGGACGCATGGCTTATACATTACCGAGTTTAGATGTTTCAGAGACTGACCTGCCAGAGGGCTACACCCGGGCTCAGCTCAAATTGCCCGAGGTGAGCGAACTAGACTTTGTCCGCCATTATACGCATTTGAGCCAGATGAATTACTCAATTGATACGGAATTCTACCCATTGGGATCGTGCACGATGAAGTACAACCCTAAAGTGAATGAGAAAGCAGCTTCCATTGAGGGTTTGACGCACGTGCACCCCTTGCAGCCCGAGGCCACCGTGCAAGGTAGCCTTGAGCTTATTTACAAATTGCAGGAAGCATTGAAGGAAATCTCCGGCTTTGCTTCGATCTCCTTGCAACCGGCTGCTGGAGCTCATGGCGAATTCGCTGGAGTGCTGATCATGCGTGCTTATCACATGAGCCGCGGTGATGAGAAACGCACCAAAGTACTGATCCCTGACTCAGCACACGGCACCAATCCTGCTTCTTCAGCGATGAGCGGTTTCAGCGTGGTCGAGATTCCTTCTGATAAACGCGGGAATGTCGACCTGGATGCGCTCAAGCGCGAATGCGACGACACCGTTGTTGGATTGATGTTAACCAATCCCAATACGTTGGGACTGTATGAAGAGCAAGTGCTGGAGGTGTGCGAGACGATCCACACCTGTGGCGGGCTCGTGTACGGTGATGGGGCAAATCTTAACGCTTTGTTGGGGATCACTAAACCCGGAGACCAAGGCATTGATGTGATGCACTTCAACCTTCACAAAACGTTTACCACCCCACATGGAGGTGGTGGTCCGGGCAGCGGTCCAGTCGGTGTAAGTGAAGAACTAGCACCATTCCTGCCGGGACCTATCGCCGAAAAGGATGGCGATCTTTACCGCTTAGTCATTCCTGAAAAATCAATTGGTAGGTTGAAATCCTTTTACGGCAATTACGGGATGTTCATACGTGCTTACACCTACATTCGCATGATGGGACCTGATGGATTACGCGCAGTGGCCGAAAATGCGGTTCTCAACGCAAATTACTTAAAAGCCAAAGTTTCTCCACTCTTTCCCGTCGCAGTGGATCGTTCTTGTATGCATGAATTTGTTTCTCATGGTGATGTAGCAGGTACAGATGTGATTGCTCTTGATGTTGCCAAGCGTTTGCTGGATTACGGTCATCACTCTCCGACAAACTACTTCCCACTCATTGTGCACGATGCACTAATGATTGAACCAACCGAAACTGAAAGCAAAGAAACACTTGATGATTTTGCTGATGCGTTGGAAAAAATTCACTCCGAGGCGCACAATAACCCTGAGCTATTGCACTCAGCACCTCACATCACTCCAGTTTTCCGTCTTGATGAGGCGACAGCTGCTAGAAAGCCGGTGCTGTGTTATAAAGGATAAACCATCTTCTTCTCCTTGAAGCATCCCTGGTTGCGTAAACTGCAACCAGGGATGCAATTTATTTGTGAATAGAACAAGAGTTGCTTCTTTCTATAGCACCCTTTTAAGGAATAATATTTATCAGAAACCAGGATCCAATTCTCCATTATAGATTTGGATAAAAAGAAGTTGATCGGCACCACATCAATAAATTGGTGGGATAAAGAAGACCAGAAGTCAACTAACCAACGCAACATTTGTTGATACCAGATCAATTCGCTCAAACCTGATGTATGAAATTCTGATGGAATGAATGTTCACGGGGATATAGGCACCCCTCTCCCCTGGTCTAGAGATTCAAATTAAATCATCCTTGGATTTGTTATTATGACAGCCATGAAAACTAACCTACGTCAGCAGACCCCTGTTTTT
>JBEQLH010000069.1:0-11631 GCA_040326075.1 Anaerolineales bacterium | reverse complement strand
GATGGAATCGTGCCACGGTTGGAGCATGGCGCTAAGCATGGCTTTTGGATCTTGGCTTTGCATCAGTCATCTCCGATTGAGATACAGGTACGCAAGTTTATACCGTTATTGAGAATTCGGACACGCCAGGGCATGTCTGAGGGTGACACTCCCGAGAAGCCCCTCTCGCTATACTCTGATTGGGAAGGGGTGCATGTTCTCCGTGACAACGCTCTTAAAGATTGCGCATTGGCATTCAAGCCTTTCATGAAGGGGTGAACGAAGAGTCCTACTGTCTTTTTCACATTCAGCCATTGCGGATTTGACCTCAGCTTTGTATAATTCCTTTGCTCTTCGGGCGGTTAGCTCAGCTGGTTAGAGCGTTGCGTTGACATCGCAAAGGCCGTTGGTTCGAGTCCAATACCGCCCACTCATCTAGTCGCCCACCATGTCAGGTGGGCGTTTTGGTACTTACAGACAGGATTTCAGCAAGGCAAGCTGATGCGAGAACTAGTCCGAGGTTGCCCGTCTTACTTTGAATGACTAGATTCCGTGTCCAAATCGCGCCGGAGTAGTTTGCGAAGCGGCGGCCTTTACCCGTAATACTGCCACATGAACAACGCTAAAAAGATCCACCAAACTGGGGGATGTTCCAGCCCTCATCCAACTGGATGCCCCAATTCATTCTGGTGTTATACCTGTAAAGGCTTGCTTGTTCTGTAAACCCTGCCGGGCGCGCTCGATGAAGAAATGCATCCGATTGAAGAAGTTGACCTCGCTTACGCCCGCATCAAGGTCCAGGAAAAGCAGATTCAAGTCATGAAACTTATCCGCCATTCTCTTAGCTACACCCTTGGCGGTCACCTGGTTGGCAATACATCCGAAAGGCTGTAAACAAAGCACATTATTGATGCCATCTTCAATCATCGTTCCAATCTCGCCAGGTATCAACCATCCTTCCCCATATTGATGAGACAGCGACACAATCTTTTTGGCGTTCGCAGCGATATCCCGGATAGAATGGTGGGCGCGATGATAGCGGAACTGATTCAAAACCTCCCCTGATTTATTTAAAAATGATTTTGTATACGGCTCTAAAACCCGCACTAACATCCATAATAGGCTCACCCGCTTTATATTCGATTTAATATGCACCCCGGGGCTCACGAACCAGCCCAGGAAGAATTCCAACAACGAAGGAACGACAACCTCGTGGCCTTGTTCCATCAACCACTGGGCTACATGATTGTTCGAAAAATTATTGTATTTAACATATATCTCCCCCACGATGCCGACTTTTGGCAAATCACGATCAACTGTTTCTATGGCATTGAAATCTGACACGACATCCTCAAGCGTTTTAAGGATTGATGCTTGGGTTAATGGCAAGGTGCCCTCGTAAAGTGGGGCAAAATGCTTGTCTGTTAGAGCAAGCGCATCGCCAGAATGCACCTCCCTGCAAGCTGTCGCATAGTACATATCGGAGATCGCGTCCGTATAAACTGCGCTCATAATTGCTTTATAGATATACTGCCTGTAGTTGAGATCGAAGCCGGGTTGTTCATATATTTTTTTATTGGTTGTTAGTGCAACAATGGGGATGTCTTCATACCCGGCTGAGATCAAGGCGCGTTTAAAGAGAGATGGATAACACGATGCCCGGCACTGCCCGCCTGTGGCGAACGAGCCTACAGCAATATCTGATAAATCATGCTTCCCTGATCGCAGCGCCTTAATGATGTCTCCGATGATGATAATCCCTGGATAACAGACTTCGTTGTTACAGTATTTAAGACCGAGTTCAACGGATTCGGAGTCTGGAGGAGGCAGCCGCTCGATACGATAGCCTAGATCCTTCAAGGGGCCAGTGACGGTTGGGTCGTTAAAATGTGAAAAGTGAACAGCAAGGATTTTTTTATCTCGGTCGCTTTCGTCGTATATTTTTATCGTCTTTCGGGGAGTAATGACCCTGTCATTGCGGGCGATTTGAATGTCCATGGCTTCAACCATCGACCTGAGCCTCAATTTTGCAGATCCGGTACTTTCAATCTCATCTATACGGACGACAGTAAGCCCTTTGCCGGAGGCAGCCAAAATGCTTTTTGCCTCATCGATGCTGATCGCATCCGGAGCACACGCAAACGAATTAAGTTGGACGACTTCGACATCCTCTTGCTCGGCAGCCCAGTGAGCGGCGAAGAGGTATCTATTTATATATTCCCATTGAGTTAACAAGTGAGTGTTACTGAGGGATGCATCTGGTCCCACAGGCACTGCATCCTCTGTGATGATGTCCACTCCAAGGCTTGTTAGAATGTCAGGTATCTTATGATTGATGTGCGGGTCTAAATGATACGGATGCCCCATCATCAGGACGACCGGTCGGTCTTCCGCTCTCGCCTGGTCCAGGATTTGAGAAGCGAAGTGGCGAACTTTCTGCTTAAATAATTTCTGGACAGCAAGGGCGCGATCAAGCGCTCGGTATATTGTCCTCCGGTTTACGCCCAACCCGGCAAGGTATTGAACGCATGCCTTTCTTAAGAGCCCAACATCGCCGAAAGTGATCGTGGGTTGATCCAATGGAATGCCATATTTTTCTTCTGGATCAATCGCGCTTCTTACGACATCGGCATAACCAGAGACAATCGGGCAGTTGTAATTGTTGGCGGCATCGAAAAACTCTTTATCCTCATAGAAAACCATCGGCAGGAAGATGCGATCCACGTCAGCCTCGATGAGATCAAAGATGTGACCGTGGACGAGTTTAGCCGGGAAGCAGATATTTTCCGACATCACAGTCCCGGCGCCTTTTTCATAAAGGTCATTGCTGGAGGGGTTTGAGAGGTGCACCTTTAGCCCGCATTCGATGAAGAGTGTGTTCCAGAAGGGAAAATTCTCAAACATGTTGAGCACCCTTGGAACACCAATCGTAAGGAGCGGCACACCTTTAGGGTTGTTCTCACGATCGAAAAGAAGTTGGTACTTAAACTCGGGAAGACTGATTCCCGAGCGCTTCTTTTCGCCTTTGTTCGTATAGATGCGTTCGCAGCGATTCCCGGTATAAAAGACATTCTGGTTCTGGAAAATCAGCTTGGTCACTGTGCACTGGTTTTCACACCCACCGCATTGGATCAGCCGTTTCTGATAATCGACGGCAGCTTCGATGTTTGTAAACTCCCAGCAGGAGTTCGAAGAAGATCCATTGTTCTTATAGCCATCCCTGGCGGTCAGGGAGGCGCCATAGGCGCCCATAAGTTCTGCAATGTCAGGGAAGAGAACCGGCTTACCAAGTAAGTTTTCCATTGCTTTGTGGACCGCCGGATTGAGAAATGTGCCTCCCTGAACGACGATATGATCGCCCAATACGGACGTATCGGTGATCTTGAGGACTTTGTGGAGTGCATTCTTGATGACCGAATAAGCCAACCCGGCGGAGATATCTTCCACATTCGCCGCTTCTCGCAAAGCCTGCTTCACCCTCGAGTTCATAAAAACGGTGCAACGCGAACCCATATCGCACGGATTCTCTGCAACGCAAGCCATCTGTGAAAACTCAGATACGTCATAATCCATTGAACTAGCGAAAGCTTCGATAAAAGTCCCACATCCAGAGGAGCACGCTTCATTGATCTCAATATTCTGTATTTGCCCATCGCGGACGAATATCGCTTTCATATCCTGCCCGCCAATATCAAGGATAAAAGACACATCCGGGTCGAAGGCTTTTGCTCCACGGAAATGTGCAAGTGTCTCCACCATGCCCCCGTCAAAGCCAAAAGCCGTCCTGATAAGATCTTCACCATAGCCAGTGACCATGGTTTTGACGATTCTTGGGGGTTGATCTACCTCGGAAAATAATTCCCGCAGTTGGGTTAACCCTATCTGCGTCGCTTTGATTGAATTGCCTTTATTGCTGGCATAGTAATCAAAGATCACCCGACCACCATCATCAATGAGAATGATCTTGGTTGTCGTCGACCCAGAATCAATGCCTAAGAAGCAATCGCTTCCTTGAACCTGGTGGATATCTGCACGCGGAGTCCGTCGCCGCGTCCGGGTTTCTTCCCAGTGTTCCAATTGAGACGCGTCATTGAAAAGCGGTTCGAGCCTCCTCTGCCCCTGTCGAGATCGGCTGTTGGATCGTTTCAACCGCTCAATAAGCTCCGTCAGGTAAAACCCTCGCTCGTCAGACTTATCCGCAAGAGCCGCTCCAATCGCAGGGAGCAATTCGGATTTCTCCACCTCCAGCACGCAATCCGGAGTTATCTGGAGCACCTTCATAAAAGCGGTCTTTAATGCAGGTAGAAAGGTGAGCGGGCCTCCGCTAAATATGAATTGCGGGTCCGGCGTGTGTCCACGAGAAAGCGTAGCCAGAGTCTGGTAAACCAGGGCGTGAAACACAGAAGCGGCGATATCCTCACGTGGAATTTCACGGCTCAACAGGTTCTGCACATCGGTTTTTGCGAAAACTCCGCAGCGAGAAGCCATCGGGTATATAGTCGTGTGTTGTTCAGCGAGGTTATTTAATTCAAGGACCGATATGTCCAAAAGCGTCGCCATCTCATCGATAAATGCCCCGGTACCGCCAGCGCAAGCCCCATTCATGCGAATGTCCGGAATCCCATTGCTTCCGAAAAAGATTATTTTGGCATCTTCGCCCCCGATATCGATCAACGTCTTGACTTCAGGGTAAAGTTGCTTAACGACCTCAGCGGAAGCGACTACTTCCTGGATGAAAGGGAGCTTATATTGCTCGGTAATTCCCATTCCTGCCGAGCCGGTTACAAGGAGGTTAACCTGAATATCCCCAAGAACCTTGCGCGCTTCCTCGAGGATATTAAGCAAGGTATTGTCGATCTTTGCTTTATGGCGCTGATAGGCGGAGAATCGAAGATCGTCGTTTGGGCCAAGAATGGCGACCTTGGCTGTTGTCGAACCGATATCAATCCCCATACGCAAAGGAACTCGGGTCACTTGACGGGCCTCCACCGGTCATTGTCTTCCGTAATGATACCCTCTCCTATTCTAATCTAAAGCTCAGGGTTATGGTTGCCGCGCCGCCTTAAAACGCTTTGTCGCCATTTAATAAACCAAACAGTTCGTGTCCTTTGAAAATAGACCACGCTCAGGGTATGCAGAGTGTGATGGTTTGTGCAAGTCATCTGGCATTCGTATCCGCCTCTTTTGCTGAAGATGAAGGGATCGAGAGCGAAGATCCCACGAGTATGCAAATGGGAAGCCAGGCCTTATGCTACAAACGGTCCAATAGGATTAATACAAGCGATGTTTATATGGAGAGATCGACTAATTGCCCAAAACTGTGTTTCGGGATGCGAATCGTCTCCTGGTTGTCCGGGAGCTGCAGACCACGGGGATGCGTGTAGGGAGCCCCTAGTGGACCTGTTCCGAACCACTTTTTGCCCTATATTTTGGGGAATTTATGGTCCGACAGTGTTACCTTTCCAGGAATCTTTGTCGTGAGCTCTGGAATCGTCAAGCAATGATGGTGTTACCTAAATACCATCTCAAATCATTCGTGTTTAAGCGCCACCACTGGGTCTAGGCGTGCGGCGCGGGCCGCAGGATACAGTCCTCCCAGCACGCCGATAAATGCTGCAAAGATCAAAGCACCTATAGCCAGCCAGGGCGGCACGATCGACATCTGCCCAATCCCAACCACTCCTTCGGATTCGAGATACAGATGTCCAATCCAATCCACCAAGCGGCCTAAAAGCGTTCCCAGGATAACCCCTACGATCCCGCCGATAATACCGAGCAGTATCGCATCCGCAGTGAACATGCGGCGCACTTCGCGACTGGTCGCGCCCAACGCTTTGAGCACTCCGATCTCGCGTGTGCGTTCATAAATGGCCATCATCATTGTATTGGCCACACCCAGGGTTGCCACTAGCAGAGCCAGGCCTCCCACTGAACCGAGCAAGGCTTGCATGATCGCCAAAACGCGGTTGGCAAGTTCAAGGATAGTTCCCAGGGATTGCGCTTCCAGTTCCATACTCTCGGCAACCTCAAGCACAGTGGGTACGGCCAACTGGTCCACAGCGCGAACTACAAGCATGTCATACCCATCAGTTTGCAGCGTGTCAGGCCGCCCATACCACCAGGCTTTGATCTCCGTCCGTTCGGCCAGGCCCAGGACAATGGTTTTGGACCCCATCCCAGACTCCACCCCGATAATTCGAGATGCAAACTCCTTCGTCTCACCCCGTGGTAGGCGGATGGTCAGCATAACCGGCTGATCGACCAAATCTTCGTATTTCAAATCTGTATCTTCAAGCAGTTGATCGGCCAAGCCCTCGATTAAGGTCAATCCCTGCGTATCGCCTTCGCCTAATAGGACTCCTGCCACCATTTCTGCCGGAACAGGCATGCCTGGCCCTCGCGGACTGTGTCCGAATTCACCTGACAATCGTACTGGAACCGCTACACCCTCATATGACAGGCTGATTTCTATATTGGAGGGTAGGTTTAATACCGGCGTCACGGTCTGCACTTCGGGGAGGTCTCTAAATGCCATAGCCGTTTCCGGTGTCAATGGTTGCTCTGGTTCAGCAACTCCAAATGGATCGAAGGAATCGTCTTCTTCAGGGAAGGTTGGGGAGATAAATATGTTTTCCAGACCCAGCGCTTCGAAGCTGCGATTGACTTCATTTTGCACACCCACACCAAACGAGACCATCGCCACCAATGTGACAATCCCGATCAGTACGCCAGCCGCGGTTAACACATTGCGCACCGGGCGACGACGCAGATTATCCCAGGCAGTCCGCACTAGGTCACGAAACGATAGGCCACCATTCAAGGCTAATTCAGGTTTAGAGTCAGGTGAGGCTTTTATAGCTGGAGCAGCTTGTGTCTCTTCAATTTTTTCGACACGACCATCACGTAGATACACAATCCGGTCAGCGTAAGCGGCCACTTCCGGGTCGTGGGTGACCACGATTAACGTCACGCCGCTTTCCGCGTTGAGTTTCCGCAAAAGCCGCATAACTTCATTGCCTGTAGATGAATCCAGGTTGCCTGTCGGTTCGTCCGCCAAGATCAATTGGGGATTGTTGACCAGCGCACGCGCAATGGCCGCTCGCTGCTGCTCGCCGCCAGACATTTCAGCCGGGCGATGATCCAAACGATGTTCTAAGCCAACGCGCTGGAGTAAATCTGCAGCGCGTGCATGCCGTTCTTTCAACGGCACACCACTCAACATCAGCGGCAGGGCTACGTTTTCCAATGCTGTCAGCGTAGGGAGCAAGTTGAATGACTGGAAGATAAAGCCCACGTTATGACGCCGATGGGCGGTCAGTTCTTCTTCTGTAGCATTCTGTAATCCCAGGCCCTGAATGCTGAGTTCGCCGCTGGTGGACCGATCCAGGCCACCCAGCAGGTTCAACAAAGTCGACTTCCCTGATCCAGAAGGACCGACCAGGGCAACGAACTCGCCCTGGTCGATTTCTAGGTTGATCTTGTCAAGTGCTTTTACATCTGTGCTGCCAAGTTCAAAATGGCGACAGATCTCAACCAGTTGTATGTTATTTGTCATTGCTTCAAAGATTCTGCGATTTCAAGCGCCTGCTCGGCAGTGAGGTTGCCACCGACGTAGAAGGATACCTCGCCCTCAGTCCAGGATAACAGTACCTTATCGTTTTCTTCTGAGACGAACAGACTTCCCGCAACTCCCCGGACCTCGACGACCTGCTCCTCTGTGGACGGTTTCTCCGCTTCGTCAGTTTGACCCTGTGCTACAGTGAATGAACCACCTTCTGGAAGCGTGTATTGTTGCACGATCATGCCTTTTACGTTAAATACTTCTATCAGAGTCGCACCATCGGGGACTGTATCAGGGGTGAGAAAATCGAATTCAGCGGAAGCAGCCGCTTCGTCCAGAGAGAGCGATTCGGGCTTCATGTCCGCAAAGCCGACAACTTCTACCCCGTCAGGAATCTCAAAGGAGAAGAGCGCACCGTCCACACCTTGATTGATCTCAAGCTCCAGCGCAGTGATGCGGATTTCGCCTATGCTGCCGCCCGTATATGCCACGGCCAGGGGAACGCTGCGGCTCTGGTCGATCCACAGGTTGAGCAGGCCGCCAACGGCTGTGTATTCAGCGGGCATTTGCTCAGGGATCGGCTTGAGTTCGAGTTGATAGGCGTTTGCATCGGCAATCGTCTCGGTACCGGTTCTTTGGGCTTCGAAGTATTCCAGTAATTTTTCAACCGCTTCTTCAGCATTTTCGGGGTGTTCAAATTCTTCCTTATCGAATTCTTCGCCCATGGGCTGTTTCTCTTCCATGGCGGCTTTGGCTTCTTCAGCCGTGCCGGTGAAGACCTTTCCCTCAGCCGGGGAATATGCCCAGACGGTTTCACCGTCGCTAACAATTACCCCACCAACGGCTTCTTCTTTGTCGGTTTCGATGACTTCCAGGCGAAAGGCTCCAGGGCCTTCTTCCTCGTGACGTCCCCAAACCTCGACCGTCGCGGAAGCCTTTTCTTCCGGGCTATCCGCGCTGATATTGAGGATCGCGTGTGCATCCTCGATCGTTTTTGAAATTTCGAGGGTTTGTGTCAGGATGTCTTTGGCTGATGGTTGCATGATAACAAATGCACTCACCAGGGCTGCCAGTAAAATAACCCCTCCGGCCACAAGCCAAATATATCTTTTCTTATTCATTAATTATTCTCCTTGTCTGGTTATAGGTAAAGCCAACCAGATACTCTTCTGTATTCTAATCATTTTCAATCACCATGATAGCATAAAATTTGTGGAGCAATTATGAGCCTATTCTTAGAAAAACTTGAGTATAAATTCTTGGTAATTTCACCATTTTTCTGATCAGAGTTTAAACAAAACCTAATTGCCAAGGTAAAGGACTCGAACCGTTTTTCAATATATAAGTGCTTGTTTTCACCACTACTTCATCTGCTTCAATTTTAACATGTGAATAGGGCGAAAGTTAGATGATTCAATCGCTTTTTCTTTCACCCATTGGGTGAAAACCAAACTTGACAAAACCCTTATGTTTTCAGGCTGAAAAGGTTGTTTTTGAGTGATTTTAGATTAATTGACGCAGAATGCGGGTATTTTTTAAGTCAAAATCAGGTTTTGTCAACAGATACACCCCGGATGCTCTGGCTGTATTTAGAAATTAAACCGCCCCCGATTTTATCACGGAGGCAGTTTCTCACTTCAGCGTTAGATTGTTGAACCTATTCCATCGTGCCAGTTTCGAGTCTCAAATTGTAAATTTCTTCCAGCCTGTAAATATCCTGCATCATATCGAAGAACCCATGCCAGTGAGCCCAATCTGGTCCGCCCATCAAGGCTCCTTGACGGGCGCGGCGACCTTCGTGGTGCCATAGGTAGTAGTAGGTGATCTGGAATTCATCTTTCCAGGGGTTATCTTTGAGCAAACCCAGTTCTGCTAACTCGGCACGCATTGCCTCGGCGGGCGCGAAATAGGCTTCGTTATAAAGACGAACTGCATTGTCGCCGCTTTCTAAGAAACCGTTGTAGAGCGTCGATGAATGGCATTCGCTGCAAACCGCTTCCATTAACGCGCGGCCGGCTTCACCATCGCCATAATACGTATCCATCACATCAGACTCAGTGCGGACTTTAGATTCTTTTGCCCAGAGATTCCAATAGAGACGTTCTGTTACATTGTGCGTGACCTCAAGGTCGCCGATACCGCTCATGTGACAGGTCGCGCATGTAGGAGCGCGGTAATCACCAGGTTCCCACTCGCCGGGGGCGCGATCCCAAATCCAATCTTCACCTTCTGCAGCGTAGATTTGTCCATGTTTACTGTTTTCATAAATTTCGATATCTGGATGATCGGGCCCCAGGTGGCAGCTTGCACAAGCCTCCGGTTTGCGAGCCTCGGCAATATCAAAGCTGTGACGAGTGTGGCAAACTGCGCAGTTACCTACGTCACCATCGGGGTAAATGTTGCCGATACCGGAAGAGGGGTACGTCTCTGCAATGGGGTGACCACTTTCATCAACCACGAAATCGACACCGTGGCACTGGGAACAGCCGGTTTCGTTGGAAGAACCGCTGAATTCAGGGTGATTCTGGCCCTCATGAACATGAATTAATGCTTGCATCGAGTCCTTGGCAATAACCTGAAGACCGGCGCGGTAATGCCCACTGGCGTAGAACTGAGCAACTTGATCCTCGTGACATTCACTACACACTGATGGTGGAACCAGCATAGATACGGTCACCGTTAAATCCTCGTGGCCTTCAACGTTCTTCAAGGCCATGGGAGAATCGGCATCTACCTCATGACAGTCAATGCAGCTGATAGCTTCCTCGGCGTGCGCGCTGCTGTCCCAATCTGCAGATATGCCGGTGGTTTCCGTTGCATGGCATTCTACGCATCCCTTGGCTTCCTCGGAAAGATCCGCAGTTGTAAGTGGTTCCTCCTCAGGGGGAAGAGCGGACTGCCCGCTGCAAGAAGCTAATGCAAAGCCAACCACGATAGAGGCAGGGATGATCACGAACCGTATAAAATCTTTCATTATTCACCTCTCTCAATACAGAGTTGATAGACCGATAATCATCTAGTCGTCGGATCGGTATTTGTTTTGAAGCAGGTATTTATTAAGATTCGAATGTCCAACTTCCTCATGGCAGTTTACACATTTGGAATCGGTGACACCTTCGAAATAGTTATTGTGTACTTTTTTATCTTGCGTGGCTGCTTCCAGGTTGCGATGGCAGGTGAGGCAGCCAGAATCGTAAACATATTCATCGTTCTTAAGTCGTAGTGCTTGCCAATCATGAGTAGAAGTATCTGTAGTAAGCTCTACCCAAATATCATGTGTGCCTGATTTTGCTTTCCCAACAAAATGAGCAAATAAATTCTCGTGAGAGACGTGGCAATCGGTACAGGCGGACATAATCCCCCGAGGATTGTTGCCGCCATGGATGGATGCTCGATAGGATGCGACCATTGGCTCCATCGAGTGGCATATGCTACAAAAATCAGCGCGCGACGAAATCTCAATACCCGTTTCAAGAGCCATCCAGGAGACGACGATAAGGACGAATAAGGATGCAGGGATACCTAGCCAGTAGAGGACTTTTTTCCTTTTCTCCATTTTCACCTCGATTTTCGCCATCGGTCTTGAACACATCCGCCGGGGGGCTTGCTGTCGCCACGAATTCCAGCGCCTCGATCATGCATTGTTAGGATACTAAGCCGATTCCCCGGACGCGAGGGGTTTGGCATCTACCTGTTTCTCATTCAGGTATTGAATAATATGCGATATTTATTTTAAGAATTGTACCTAATTGCACAAATGAGCAGACCCATCAATCCTTTGGATTACACGTCGTACTCCGGCTGAGACCTCAATATCCTACAGTTGATCTATCCAGGGTCTGTCTACAACGCTTCTGCAATATGTGGAGTCGGGAAGCTCTGCTTCCGATCGCAAGCGCAGCGTGGTGCACACCCCCTGGTTCCCCTTGATTTCATTTCGAGGACGCTTTTCTTCCATTGGTGGACAATACAGAGCAAATTGGACAGAGCCCGGCTTTGGAACTCGGGCGTATATGGATTGCAGACTTAGCCATTCGGAAGGGGGTGCGGGGACGATGAAATGGTCCCCTGCAGCCCCCCATAGGGGGGCG
>JBEQLH010000301.1:0-3962 GCA_040326075.1 Anaerolineales bacterium | reverse complement strand
GGCCAGATACCAATTTGAGACATCGGCAGCCAATATTTTCCTGGATAGCCAACCTTTGAATCTATACATACACTGATGATAGGTCGCTCCTGGAACGATGCTTCCACACACATCGTAGAATATACGGTTAAAAATATATCTGCGTGCACCATCATTGAGGTCTTATCAACTAAATCATCAACGGAATAATAATCTGATCCACCAATCTGCCTCGGTTCCACCACATGAACGTGAGGTTGCTCTTGAGATATTTTACGTATCTCTTCTGCTTCCACAACAAAGTGGCCGCTCATATGAATCGGATGCAAACGGATCAGCAGCTGGCTTGGTGCAATTAACTGGTCGGAGTTTACAAGGTTAACCAAGGCTTGAATGTTTTGAATATTTGGCGATAGGTTGACGAAGCTGCTGGCGTACGAGAGCAGCTTGCGATTTGGATCAAGTCCATGACTTTTGAAATACTCCTCACGATCCATCACCCATTGCCTACGAACATATCCATCATAAGGAGGCATCCCACCAACATTCACTTTATCAGGTGGCCAATCCGCCCCGCCAATCAGCTCTCCTTTTTGAATTTCAGACCAGCAGGTAATCCAATCCACTTCAGCGCCAGATAAGCCATAACTGCTTGTGCTGTCCCAACTGAAGATCGCTGCTGCGGTGGGGACTTTGTGTTTTGTGGCCGAGCGCAAGATGTATCGATCCTGGCGGAATCCAGGTGAACTTGCAATTACCAAATCAGGTTTGTATTCATTGAACAAATCGTCGTAAATACTCGGGGTAAACCGGTTCTGGAATTTAACCAATTTTCGCCGTGCCAGGCGAGAGCGGCGTAACACTTGTACCAATAATTCCATTATTGGAAACAAAAGCCTTCGACGAGAATGAGCTTCACTCTTTACCTGTTGAATGTAACTTTCAACCACCGCTAAGTTTGTCCCGCTTGCTGCTCCTGCTCTCCGCAGAAAATCTAGCCACCACTGTACCATTGGATCATTATTCGCAATATAATCCTTCACCCTGTCCAGGCGTAATCCCTTAATAGTCAGGTCAGGGGAATTAAAACGTTGTTGAATCGGTTCTACAGAATTATCATCTGTCAACAGTACTACTTCAACACCCTGATCTAATATTGCAGATAAGACATCGCTCTGTAAAAAATAAAATATTGCCAGACCATGATCAGCGATGATAAATATTCGTTTAGCTGGCATTCTCTGGGTACAGCTCCTTGGGGTTTAGAAAGAAAGTTGATAAATTCATTTGGTTTATTGGACGATCACTCAGCCTCAGTAATACTGTCATTTTTGATCTAGTGAATACACAACCAGGAAAACTCCACCTGCAATTTGCAGTAGAAGCATCTTCTAATGAATATCCTGTTGTTTACCTACATACAAAACTCTGTATAGGAAATCATATACCTTGAGCAGGAATTGGTTAATTACAGGAATTTCTGCAAGCCTCAATATCATGCGAAAAAGGGTGGACTTATTACTTAATACTAAACCCTCAGGAGTAGAACCTGGTCCAATATGCTCATCTAACTCTTGCACTTCTGCCAATAGATGTTCATTGAGCGTATTCCCCATGTGCATAACATAGTTTTCCTGAGTAGAGAGATGCAAATAACCCAATTCGTCAATCTTCCGATCCAGAGATGTGGTTTCCGCCCGGTGAAGACCTTTGCTCACCGGTAACCGCGTTAATCGGCGGGCAACTTCTCTTGGGATGATGAATTGCATATGTGTGGCTCCAAGGACGGCGTTGATGTTATTATGAAGAGCTGTGATGGAATCCAGCGTCATGTTATGAAAACGAGTTGCTAATTCAACATCCGCACTTATCCCTAGACAATATTCATCGACGATTTCTTTTCTTGGTTTATACTCACCAAACCTGAAACCTTGCTCCTCAGTTAATGATCGGTGAGCAGCTCCCTTCCCATCCAGAACATCATGGAAAGTTGGTTGGGCACTCACCATCCCGGCTTTCGGAAAAGCTTTTAATATACTTAAACTCGATTCTAGCCATCCTTGCCGGAATAAGACATCCGAATCTGCATAACATATCAAATCATTTGGCATGCTTCCAAAGATCCAATTCCATGCCCCAACTTTCCCAAGATTATGTCGTGATAAAACAAGCCATTCAATGTAATGTTGATCATGGAGATCACCCAGAGCATTGATCACCTCAGAACAGCTGCCATTATCGAATACCAATAAATCAAACGGCTTCTCCGTATTCTTGTAGAGGCTGGCAATCTGGAATTTGAGAATCTCTAAAGAATGCCGGAAGTATCCATCCAAGAATGGAATATACACCAGCAAAGCTATCCCCAACTCATTAGGGGTATATGCTGGAATGCCAGTTTTTGAAGGATTCTTCCCGGTCCTCATTTTGATTCGCTCACCTGCCCAATAATCTATACTTACTCTTGATTAATTTCACTTCTCGTAATAAAGCTTGAAAATTAAATCGTAAATACCAAGCAGTGAACGCTTAATCACCCGTGTATTCAAAAACCGTTTTCCCCAACCAGATTTTTTTGAGATTTCCCCGAACCCTTCAACTTTCTGGTCGCTTTCTAGTTTATTACCAAGATGTTTTACATACGGCTCACAAGTTGCTAACCGCAAATACCCGGCCTGATTAACCATTTGGTCTAATGAACGTACCTGCCCCATTGGGCGATCCATTTCGAGCGGTAGAAATTGCTGGATCACGGATTTCCGCGTGACGAATTGGAAGTGAGCTGCACTAATAAAAGCGGATACACCCTTGTAAGTTATTCGCCACTCACTCTTTGATTCGAACCATTCGCGGGCTTGCTCCTCGGAGATCCCCAAGCTGATAAGATGCTCACGGAAGATTTCCCAGGGAATATACCTTCCATTCTCTAAAGTTACATCAGGTTGTCGTTGAGCCCAGTCTAAAGTTTTTGAATAATATTCTTCAGGAGATCTCAGAGGCCGGGCGGTTACCATGCCTGTATTAGGAAATGTGTCCATAATTTCTAAGGATTTCTCTAACCAACCCTGATGAAATAAAACATCGCTATCCGAATAAGCGATTACCTCACCAGGAGCACCTTGAAAAATTTGATTCCAGGCCCCTCCTTTCCCCACATTCTCTTCAGACAGTAAGAGGAATTGGATCAGCCCTTTATCCTTGGCATCCAAGAGATATTCTTGCACCTCCCGGCAGCTGCCATTGTCAAAGACAAAAAAATCGAAGGGCAGATTGGTATTCTTCCAAAGACTTTCAAGGCAAGTTTTTAGTACATCAAGACTCTCAGCATAATAGCCTTTTATGTGCGGAATGTACGTTGCCGTTGCCACAGTTATTTCCTTGGGTTTAACAACGTGGTCAATTGATTTTGCCGGGTTTTGACCTACACGCATCTAATTTTCTTATTGTTAGCGAAAAAAGCTGTGAGTTTGTATAAGGTCTTTTGTATATCTGATGGGAGAAGCAAAGTTTGCTCCGTATTTCCAATCTATCCTGATGAAATCTTTAGCGTCCAAGTCCTTAATTGTCTCCCACAACTAGCAAATCCCCTAATAAATACTCGTTCATCCAGATCGTCGCGTGTTTTACCTCGGGGAATTGTCTGGCCGTATCCCAGACCTGTGCTCTGTAAAGAAGCTTGTCGCAATCTTCTTTAGGTTTTGTAAACGGTCCGGTAAGGTGAACAGTTACATTTCTTGCTGACTTATTAAAACTCACTGAGTTAACCCTGACCTTCGATTGGTAAAGAGGGTTATATAAAATTCCAACGTATTGAGTCCTTATCGAGAAGAGACTGTTCAATGCTATTTTGACATCCTCGCGTACATCACCAGTTCGAAGGAAATCAGCACTCACCGGGAGGAGACTATCTCCGCAGCCAGTCGAGCCGCCGGTGCCTTGGTGGACTAAGTACTTGACAATTATTCCCTCGGGAAGCCCTACTT
>JBEQLH010000300.1:0-3985 GCA_040326075.1 Anaerolineales bacterium | reverse complement strand
GGCCACCTTCCCACCAGTTTAAAACGCGCAGAGCACGCAAGGTATTCCACCGGCTTGGTTTACCAGCTTGCTCCATTTCAAAATATACCTTCCCGGAAGGTCCCCGCATCATGTTCCAACGTCCATCAGGTTTACGTTTCTGAATTAACACCTCAATCCCATCCTCAAAACGTTCATCATGTTTATGTTTGCGATCTAAGCCATAACTTGCATCATTTTGGAACTCGATGTCCACCGCGGATCGCCATTTGAAATAATCCTGAAAATAATCCAATACCCGCAATATATCGTAAAACCAGCGGGGTGGGAAAGGTATTCGCAGCATCCGCTTATTAACAATTTCCCCAGTGTGATCTGAGCGGAACAATCTGTGCTGTAGTAGAAATTCATGTCCACGCAGGCGAGCAGCTTCAATCTCAGTCCTCACCTGCTGGCGAGATTTTTGGTACTCCAGCAACCCCTCCAGGGCGGAAATGGTCGTATGGAAGGAACTGTGCGTATCACCCTGGTAATCCTGGCAGTTCCAACCCCCATCTTCCATCTGTCTGGTAAGCAGGTGGTTCGCCAGATCATTAATGCGATCATCGGTGTATTGAAAATATGCCAGAATTGACAATACTATTCCGGTTATACATGCCTCGCTCTGCTGATGTGATTCGGCGTAATTTATGCCGCCATCCTGGTAATATCCTCGCTCAAGGAGCAGCTGGCACCCCTTGTGGGCTTGAGGGTGGTCGATCGCCAGTCCAAGGCGTCGTAAAGTGAGCATGGTATAGGTCGTCGAGATCCACTTTGGGCTGTAAATACCTCCAGCCCATAGTCCAGAAGGCTCCTGGTATGACAGGTAACGCGCCCCCCAACCGGTCTCTCCAACTTGATCACGCTCATCATTAATTTGAGCTTTTTCAAGACCTTGCAGGTCCTGCATCACCTGCCAGCGGATGGATGGATCGCCCTCCAATAACCAATCTAAGATCTTTTGGTCTTGGCTGGATTCATAATGCCTCAGGTTAATATTGGCTATGCGCATATTCTCTTACCAATTCCATTCTTCCACTTTTTCCACCTTACGAAGTCCCTCATCACTCATCCTTCTCTTCGAATGACCGCATTCGCGCACTGTGCAGATGGCAGATCGCTACCGCCAGAGCATCCGCGGCATCATCTGGTTGAGGAATCTCTTCCATCCCAAGTATCGCCTGGACCATTTTCTGGACCTGATTCTTGTCTGCCCCGCCAAATCCGACTACGGCCTGTTTGACCTCGTTTGGCGTATATTCTGTCAGCTGCACACCTGCTTCTGCCAGCGCCAATAAAGCCACTCCGCGTGCCTGCCCGACTGTCAGAGCAGTGCGCACATTTCGAGCAAAAAACAATTTCTCCACCGCACCGCTTTGCGGGCTGTGGAGAGTTAATAAATCTTTGAGTTGGAGATAAATCTGTACCAGGCGGTCTGGCATTTTCTCGTCTGATGAAGTGATGATGGCTCCGTAATCGATGACGGTCAGGCTGCCATCCTGCTCCTCCCTCACCAGTCCATAGCCAGTGATCGCGGTTCCCGGATCGATTCCGATCGCCAGCATCAATCTATCAGGCTACTTCTAACTCTGCTAGGGCTTCGTCCGAAATATTCAGGTTGGAATAGACGTTTTGGACGTCTTCAAGTTCTTCAAGGGCCTCAATCACCCGCAGAACCTGGGCTGTGTCTGAGGGACTTAAAACCATTTCATTGGTCGGGAACATACGCAAGCCAGCTTCTTCGGTCTCAATTCTTGCGGCCTCAAGCTCATCATTTATTGCCTTGAAGTATTCCACCTCCCCGGTGATCTCGACCACACCCTCATCGAAGGTCACATCATCAGCTCCACCCTCCACCGCCAGCTCAAAAATTTGGTCTTCATCGTGGTTCGCCAGAGGGAAAGAGAAATAAGCCACACGGTTAAATTGCCATCCCACCGAGCCGGTCTCACCCATACTGCCCCCAAAGCGGGTTAAGGTATGGCGAATTTCAGCCACCGCCCGATTTCGGTTATCGGTCACACATTCAATCAGCATTGCAATGCCATGCGGGCCATATCCTTCATACATCACTTCTTCAATTTGAACCCCGCCATCTTTTCCTTCCCCGGTACCCTTCTGGATGGCGCGCTCAATGTTGTCCTTGGGCATATTATTTGCTCGCGCCCGATCGATCGCCAACCTTAACCGGAAATTCGCATCTGGATCTCCTCCCCCCTGCCGTGCGGCGATAGAAATCTCCCTTGCCAGACGGGTGAACAGCTGCCCACGCTTCGCGTCGACAGCACCCTTCTTACGCTTTATTGTCGACCATTTGGAATGACCAGACATGACTATTTCTCCTGAAATTGGACTTTTACAGGTATTCTGCGATGATTTTCTGCGAAAAATTATACCATGTGGACCTAACCGCGATTCCTGCCCAATATTCAATATCCATCTGTCTGGTAAACCGCGCTTCCCATTATGTTTCCATGAATGGGAAATCCGGTAAACTGCCGGAAAGAATCCCTTTTCCGTGGTACGTATACAATAAAAGACCTGGAGGTCATCCAGGTCTATGTTATTTTCGCCAGCCAGATTGGCTTATCCTCGCAGGTTTATTCTTCGCCGCGAATGAAGGATTCGGTCATCTCCCGGGCAATATCATCTCTGAATTGTTTGGGGGGTGTTTTCATCAGATAGGAGGATGGACCGACCAGTGGGCCTGTAATGCCCCGATCCATAGCGATCTTTGCACAGCGTACGGCATCGATGATCACTCCCGCTGAATTTGGCGAATCCCATACCTCCAGCTTGGCTTCCAGGTTGAGGGGTACATTCCCGAAGGTAGTGCCCTCCATCCTAACGTGGCACCATTTACGGTCTGTCAACCAGGGGACATAATCGCTTGGTCCGACATGCACATCTTCCTTGGCCAGTTTGTATGGCAGCATGCTGGTCACGGCACCTGTCTTGGAGATCTTCTTTGACTCAAGCCGTTCACGTTCGAGCATATTGAGAAAATCGGTGTTGCCACCAAAATTTAACTGGTAGGTGTGGTCAAGCCGCACACCTCTGTCGACGAACAGGCTGGTCAGCACCCGGTGCATGATCGTCGCTCCCACCTGGCTTTTAATATCATCGCCGATGATCGGCAAGCCACACTCCACAAACCGGCGTGACCAATATTCCGAACTGGCGATAAATACCGGTATGGCGTTTACAAAAGCACAGCCGGCCTCCAGCACCTGTTCAACGTACCACTTGGTAGCCATTTCTGATCCCACTGGCAGGA
Source organism: Anaerolineales bacterium (assembly GCA_040326075.1). Taxonomy (GTDB): domain Bacteria; phylum Chloroflexota; class Anaerolineae; order Anaerolineales; family UBA4823; genus PFL25. Next base: position 690 of record JBEQLH010000300.1, on the reverse strand, counting down.
AATTGACCACCACATCCGTCTGGGTCTCCTTCAGGATACCGATCAGGTCAGCGGTCGGACCTGGCGACTTCTTCACGATCTCCAGCAGGTACTTCCCCAGCCCATCGTGGGTCATGCCACGTGATACCGGGATTCCCATGCGCGGCACGTCAGCGAATTTAATGGTGTTGTTCGGGAAAGCGTGAATCGCCTCCGAGAGATCTCGACCCACCTTGGTATCAACTACATCGAAAGCTGCGGTAAATTCCACATCCCGGACATGGTATCCACCCAGCGTGCTGTGCATCAATCCTGGTACGAATTCATCTTCTTTGGCGTTCTTATAAAACTCAACCCCCTGCACCAGGGCTGATGCGCAGTTTCCTACACCGATGATCGCCACCCGAACCTTATTATTCTCCGCCATGTATGTCTCCTGATTATTTATTAGGAAATTCTTTATATCTCTCTTGAGATGCGATTTTCCATTATTATGTAGTAATTAAAAGCCGAAACAATTATATCCTACCTCAGCGGACTGCCGATATATGAAATATGTAAATTTCCTGGATAATCCGCTGGATAAATCGAGTTGCTTGCCAAGGGGTTATGGCTCGATTATAATCTCATCGTTCGGGGCGTAGCTCAGTCCGGCTAGAGTGCACGGTTCGGGTCCGTGAGGCCGCCGGTTCAAATCCGGCCGCCCCGACT
>JBEQLH010000299.1:0-3990 GCA_040326075.1 Anaerolineales bacterium | reverse complement strand
ATGGTACCCCTTGAAAATTTCCAAATGCGACAGGTTTTCCAGGACGCATATTGACCCGCCAGAATTCTAATTCACCATCACTCTGTATTATCGATCGAACAAAATCAAATGCACCCACACTGACCCCGGCTGAAGATAAGATTAAATCCGCTTGATGCTTAACTGCTGTTTCAAGACTTCCACGGACTGCCTTTTCTTGATCGGGTACTATCCCTAAGTATTCAGGTATGCCACCATCGCGAGAAATCAACGCAGATATTGTGTAGGCATTTGAATCGTGGATTTTCCCAGGCTGAAGAGGGACATCAACAGGCAACAATTCATCCCCAGTAGAAAGTATAACGATCCGCGGGCGCAGAAAAACAGAGATTTGAGAAATGCCAAGCATTGCCAGCAAACCTAAATCTTGAGGGCGCAACCGTGAGTTGGGTTCTAATACAACCTCGCCTGAAGTGACATCTTCACCCACCAATCGGACATAAGCTCCTTCAGAAACGGATCGGTAAACTTTAATTTCAGTTGGCAATAAATGCGATTGAGATCGCGAATCAGAATCATATTGATCTGTATCCTCAATTGGGACGACAGCGTTTGCCCCTTCTGGCAGTGGTGCACCGGTCATTATCCGAGCTGCTTGATCATTGCCAATTATTTTCGATGGACGATGACCGGCAGGAATATCTTCGACTACATTCAAGATCACAGGTTGATCTTCCCGAGCTCCTTGGATGTCTTCGGCTCTGACAGCAAAACCATCCATGCTTGAATTGGTAAAGAGCGGAAGATTGATATCTGACTTAATTTTCTTACTTAGAACCCTTCCAGCTGCCTGAATCAATGGGACTTCTTCAATACCGACAGAAGAAAATGACGAGGACAATCTTTGAATTGCTTCGGAAACGCTGATCAAAATATATCTCCTCTGCCCCTTTCCAAATTCACTTCCCTATCCAGGTCTGACTCGTTGTGCTTCAAGCACATTGGCAAGGTTTTCCAATCGATCAAGCACTTTACTTAATTGTGCAAGATCGCGGACCTCTAAAACCATATCAAATATGGCCAGGTTGTTTTTCACATCCACACTGACTTTCCCCATATTGATACCCTCTTCGGAGATCAATGTGGAGACATCTCGCATCAATCCATCGCGATCATAGGCTTTCATCTGTACCGGTACTGGATAAGTATGCGTAGCTTCTCCCCAAGTCACCATTACTAATCGTTCGCGATCCTTAATCCTCATGATATTTGGGCAATCTTGGCGATGGATAGTTGCGCCCCGGCCGCGAGTTATGTAGCCAACAATATCATCTCCTGGTGCTGGGTTGCAGCATCTGGCAAAATTAGTCAACAAGCCACGCAGTCCCAATATGGCGACTGAATCTGTGGAAGTAATGGGTTCTGTGGAGGAGGGACGCGATATCAACTCAAATGGATCTGTATCATCCACTGGTAATGTTAAATGATTGACTATCCGTCCAATTGAGATATCTCCATTCCCTATTGCTTCATAAAATTCATCAACGGTACGGAAATCAAATTCTTTAGCTAATTTCTCAATATTAATCTTACTAAGCCCCAGGCGTCGTAATTCTTTTTCGAGCAGGTTTTTCCCCTGATTGATATTTTTTTCTCGGGCTTGTACTTTAAACCAGCGGCGAATTTTAGAACGGGCCCTTTGGGTTTTAACTAGACCCAGGTTCGGATTAAGCCAATCTAAGCTTGGTCCCCCTCTTTTTGCAGTGAGAATTTCAACTTTCTCCCCAGTTTTCAATGTGTAGTCTAGAGAAACTAACTTCCCGTTTACTTTGGCTCCCCTACATCGATGTCCAACATCAGTATGGACATGGTAAGCAAAATCTATCGGGGTCGATCCAGCTGACAAATCGATAATATCACCCCTTGGAGTGAATAAATAAACCCGGTCTTCAAAAACATCTGACTTTAAACCATCAACAAATTCACCGGCATCGAAGACATCCTGTCTCCATTCCATCAATGAACGGAGCCAGACAATGCGACGCTCATAATCTTCATTCCGTTCAACGCCCTCCTTGTATCTCCAATGAGAGGCGATACCATATTCAGCTCCTTGATCCATTTGAGGAGTCCTAATTTGAACTTCGAGCGTATTTCCATCGTCGAAGATTACAGCAGTATGCAGCGATTGGTAAAAATTATCCTTGGGTGCAGCAATGTAATCATCAAACTCATCCGGAATCGGTCGCCAATGAGTGTGAATCACACCCAATGTTGAATAACAGGTCGGAATATTAGGAACAATAATTCTCACTGCTCTTACGTCGAAAACCATGTCAAAGGGAACACCTTTACGATGCATTTTCTTATATATAGAATAAATATGTTTTGGGCGTCCAGATATGTCAGCTTTGACACTCTCCTTGGTTAGGACTGACTCCAAACCATTAATAACGGACTTCATCTCCTGTTCCCGATCTGCACGTCTTGAGTCTAAGTTCTCAGCAATTTCTTTATAAATATCCGGTTGTAAGTATCGAAAAGCCAGGTCTTCAAGCTCCCATTTAATCTGCCAAATTCCTAATCGATTAGCCAATGGGGCAAAAATATCCATCGTTTGCTGAGCAATCCGTTTGCGCTTGTTTTCAGGTAAATGACCCAGCGTCCTCATATTATGCAGGCGGTCAGCCAGCTTGATCAGAACTACGCGAATATCCTCTCCCATAGCCAAGAAAGTCTTCCGCAAGGTTTCAGATGCAGCATCATACCCCCGGCTTCGTGTAAGCTGATCAACCTCAGAATCAGGATCAGGCAATCCACGCCTTTCTGCAATTTCTCTGATTCTATCTTCCTCTATTTGCTCATTCGAGTGCTGGTCACCACGGGATACTCTCGGCAGTTGGGTTAATTTTGTTACTCCATCAACTAAACGACAGATTTCAACTCCAAAATCTCGTTCAATATCTTTAATGGTCACCTGCGTGTCTTCAACAGCATCATGAAGTAATCCTGCTGCGATGACGACGGGAGGAACAAATAATTCTGCCAGGATTGAGGCAACAGACAGGCAATGGCTGATATATGGCTCACCAGAGGCGCGCTTTTGCCCGTGGTGAGCTTGTTCAGCTACCCGGTAAGCTCTTTGAACCAATTCGACATCTGCGGAAGAATAACTGTCTGGCAGCGATTCGATTAGATTTTCAATTCGCATCCATTTCACCTTAAGCGGATAGTATACCAGTCAAGCCTACTACTGAATTATTCACAATGCAACTTACCAAATCTCAGTTTATAATCCTAACTCAACAAAATATACGAGTCAATTTATTCATGATCCCAACAGATAACAATTCGTCCGTAAAAAAGTATGATCGACTCTCCCAATTTGCTGAACGTTTCTGGCCTGGTATCCAATCATTAAGTGATCAACGCCGACTGATTGGAACAGGAAATGTCTTAACTTTTCTTTACACCTTACCAATAGCAATACTTGGACTTATTTGGCTGATCATTTCCACCGACCTGGAGATTATTCGCACCCATTACTTATTCCTTCTCTTCAATCTTGGTCTTATATTTTTATTCAGCCGGTTAAGCTTTTTTACCATCATTGAAATTCGGACTGACCGATATGGAAGCTCCGAGGATTCACTTGCTTCTATGATTCAATGGTCGGCTGTATTTCTCCTCGGTCCAACTACTCTGTGGCTGAGTGTAATTTATCTCCTGATCGATTTTGTTGTAAAGTGGCGATCCTCTTCGTCTAAAGGCACACGTTGGTCCTTACTTCGCACATTATCAACGGCAATCGCGGTAAACACATTTGCAATATTATTATCTCTACTTATGTATAGGGGATTTGGAGGAGAGCTACCAATACCTGGTCTGACCATCTTGTCAGTCACGCAAGCTTTAATTGCTCTTGCTACTCATTTACTGCTGGTGATTCTGATCATGTCAGGCTATTTGGTTTATCACATTGGGGTTCAAAGATTGCTGGCAGAAAACCAA
>JBEQLH010000068.1:9954-11768 GCA_040326075.1 Anaerolineales bacterium | reverse complement strand
GACAGGGCTGTTGACCACTTAATCAGTCTCGTAGAGGAAAATGGCTGGCGCTGCACTGCCTCTCCTGAACTGGGAAAATTCAAAGGACCTGGACGCCGGACAGACCCGTGCCCAATTGCCAATGTTTATGCATTGAAAGCCTTATCCGAGATTCCCTATCTTATCGACAGTCCGGCAGCTCATCTTGGAACTGAGGTGATCCTCGGACATTGGCAAATTCGGAAGGAGAAGAAATACTACCTGTTCGGAATGGGAACAGATTTCAGTAAACTCAAGTATCCTTTCATCTGGTATGACATCCTTCACATAGTTGAAGTACTCAGCCGATTTCCTTTTATCCATGCTGATCCCCGCTTCCGGGAATTGGTTGAGACAATCACGGATCAAGCCAATGCCGAAGGTCAATTCACAGCTTCATCGATGTACCAGGCCTGGAAGGGCTGGTCATTTGCGAATAAGAAGTATCCCTCACCATGGTTGACTTTCCTGGTTTTGAGGCTGCAGAAAAGGATTGGTATCCCAATTGGTTCTCACTGATGTTTTCCCTTAAGAGGTCAATCATGAACTCCAAATCAGTTGAAGTAACTCAACCCGATCAAAAAAGGGGCGTCAAGCGCTGGGTGTTTACTTCATCAATCGCTATTGTCCTTTTGGCTGCCAGTTTATTCATTAGCGCGGGGACGCTTTTATGGTGGCAAGCCTGGGTTTACCTCTTCACTGCGGCTGGAATTCTGGTGCTTGATTATATTGTCCTGGTCCCGATCAGCCCGGATTTATTGGGGGAGCGATCCCGCTACCAGAAAGGTGCCAAGGCGTGGGACGAGCTCTTATCACGGTTAATGGCGACTATTGGTCCGGTATTGATTTTGATCGTCTCTGGATTGGATTTCCGAAATTCCTGGTCAGATGATTTTCCAACCTGGCTTATCGTACTTTCCATGGAGCTTGTGCTGATGGGTGGTTTACTTGCCTTGTGGGCGATGGCTGCCAACCGATTCTTCGTTGGCATGGTGCGCATCCAGGATGAACGCGGTCATCATGTGATTAAATCTGGTCCGTATAGATACATTCGGCATCCGGGCTACCTTGGTTCTTTGTTCTATATCCTATTTACACCGCTGGCGCTTGCATCCTATTGGGCGCTTGTACCGGCAGTGTTGACGATGGGTGTGATCATTTTACGTACATACCTGGAAGACAAAACTCTTGCGAAAGAACTAGCAGGATACGAGGAGTACACGCGGCAGGTGCGCAGCCGTCTGATACCCGCGATTTGGTGAACTTCTCTGCTTAATGATGTTGGAGCGGGTAAAAAATCTCTTTGATGGATCACCGGGTTAATTCTTATATGCTCTCAAGACTGAATTAATAATAAGGTTACATATGGCTACACCTCGGCGAATCCCTGATTTTCTCTGGCATTTAATGCGCTGGTTAAATCCGCGCATATCAAGAAGATTTAGAGAGGGGAGAAAAGCCGGTCCGTCATTGTTAGTGCTCACCACTACTGGGCGAAAATCAGGACGCCCTCACAATACACCTTTGCAGTATGAACTTGTGGATGGGGTCTACTATGTCGGCTCTGCCAGAGGGGATCGGGCTGATTGGTATCGCAATTTGGTGAAAGATCCACAGGTCAATATTGAGGTGCGTGGCGAACTGCTGGCAAAGCGAGCCGAAGCGATCACTGACCCTGTACGGATCGCTGATTTCTTTGAATTGCGATTGGAACGCAATCCCAAAATGATCGGAGCCATGATGCGCATCGAAGGTCTCTCGGCAAAGTTCTCGCGCACGGATCTGGAGGAATTCGC
>JBEQLH010000068.1:7950-9854 GCA_040326075.1 Anaerolineales bacterium | reverse complement strand
TGCGCATCGAAGGTCTCTCGGCAAAGTTCTCGCGCACGGATCTGGAGGAATTCGCAAGCCATAAAGCTATTGTAGCCTTACACCAGATTTGAAGAAATCCCAATTTGTGAAGTCTGTCCAAGCGATAATAGATCTTACGGCATCGATGTTAACCTGAATCTCCGTGTTAATTTTGACAACTGTAGAGCTCTTAACAAATCTAGTGAATAAATTTTGGGGGAGATTCTACGCAATAATTCATACATATGCGGCATCTAATAGAAAGATAATTTGAACCAATTTAATAATTAATGCGTATATATATTAGGCATTGCAGGTGAAATATATAAAACTTGCATAATTGTAAGGAAATCAGTACAAATTTCCTAGTGAAAATGTGAAACATTTCGAGAAATTTTGCGTTTTTATTAGTAGAGGATGAGATTTTTATCTCGACATTATTTACCTTCCCCAATATTCACGCCCTTCTCATAGGGGAAGATGGTATCAATTTATAGTTGGTTCTATATGAACGAGGGAGGAAACCATGTACCCATCGACGTCATTCTCGGAGATGGCTCAACGGGATTTAAAGGAGTTTGAGGGAGATCTCAAACGGTATAAAGCTGCCAACCGGCGCAGCGTGTGGTTGGGTGTCATCGTTGTGACCCTGGCTTTAGTCTCCGCCTGCACAGTGTGTTCTGCGGCAGTAATATTATTCCGGTGAAGTATTCCCTGTGTGATAAACCTTTGTAAGTGATCCTGCTTGACCATAAAATCTCGCCAGTGATATCCTCTGCTGGCGAGTTTTTGTTTGGTTAATCCCTCAAGCCAGTATGGAGAATATAAAGTTATAATTGCTGGAACCGGACAGACTTGATTTTACGCCGGATGCATATTAATTTGGAGGATTTATGATGACCACGGAACCTTCCGACCTGGATGATCTGACAATTTTGGGGCGTAAGGCTGAACCTAGTAAAAAGCTGGAGACATTTCCAAATCGCGCTCCCGATCGATATTACCTGGTAACGCTCGAAACAGAAGAATTCACCTGTGTTTGCCCGGCAACAGGACAGCCGGATTTTGCCACGATCCAAATCCAATACGTTCCCGATGAAAAAATCGTCGAATCAAAGTCGCTCAAGCTGTATTTCTGGTCCTACCGTGATGAGGGTGTCTTTCATGAGCATGTTGTCAACCAGATATTAGATGATCTGGTGAAGGCGCTCAATCCCCACTGGTGCAAAGTGAGTGGTGCATTCGATGTACGGGGTGGTATTGGTATCACTATCGAGGCTGAAAACACGAAAACCCCACAGGCTCGCGACCAGTGGCTAATCCCTCCATCAGAGAATGGTGGATGAACGATGTTGATCGAATAATCCTATCCTGCTGCAGGAATTTATGACAATGGAGAACAAAGGGTACCGCTGGTTTCACGTCGTAACGGCTTTCTTCGTCACCTCGTTGATCGTTTCGAATATTATTGCAGTGAAATTGATCTCCATTGGTGGCTTGGTCCTGCCAGCAGCAGTGATCTTATTTCCTATTGCTTATATCATCGGTGATATTCTGACCGAAGTTTATGGCTTTGATCGTACCCGCCAGGTGATTTGGACGGGGTTCTTCTGCAATTTGCTGGCCGTGATCGCGATTTGGATCGCGGGCAGGCTTACTCCACCACCCTTCTGGGCTATCGGTATTTTTGATACACCGCAAGCAGCTCAGGAAGCCTACCAGGCGATATTGGGGTTTGCACCACGCCTGCTGCTGGCATCATTCCTCGCATACCTGGTGGGGGAATTCTTGAATTCAATTGTGCTGGCAAAGCTCAAGGTGAGGACAGCAGGGCGTTATTTGTGGCTGCGGACGATCACATCTACCATTGTTGGACAGGGGGCTGACTCAGCGGTTTTCATCAC
>JBEQLH010000068.1:2091-7850 GCA_040326075.1 Anaerolineales bacterium | reverse complement strand
CAGAAGCCGTTGACGAATGGTCAGCGGTTTTTTTGTTTCGTTCAATCAGCTCAAGAGGTCAAGTCGACTCAGGCATCAAAGTCCCATTTAATATATGAAGAAGTGGGTGTTTGCTCAAATGGTTCGAGGCTGACAAATCCAACCAATAGCATAAGGAGAATTGAACAATGGCTATAATAATGAAATCGATCAAGATTAATGTCCCAGCAGAAAGGATCTTTGCCTTTATTCAAATTCCCAATAATCTGCTGGAAATTTGGCCCAGCATGATCGAGGTCAAAGATATCCAACCCTTGCCCAATGGGGGCAATAAATATGGTTGGGTATACAAAATGGCTGGCATGCGCTTCGAAGGTGTCAGCGAGGATACGGATATTGTTATAAACCAACGTGCAGTCAGTAAGACCGAAGGTGGCATTGACAGTGAAATAACCTGGGAGTTTCAACCCGAGGAAGGGGGTACAAATGTGTCACTGAAAGCTGAATACACTGTGCCCATCCCGCTCATTGGCAAGCTTGCAGAAGCAGTCATAGTTAAATTGAACGAGAATGAGGGTGATGCGATCCTGGCCAACCTGAAAGCCAGGATGGAGACCTGAAAACGATTTCCGATAAAGATTGACTTCCGCACATATTCAGATATTGGGGCTGTCTACAATCATTTATAGACAGCCCCTCATCGCGCTATTATGGGGGGTGGAGCATCTTCAATCAATTTTCTTAAAGGGATTACTTCAGGAAATTTCCCCCCAATCAACAAACCCAAATGAATAAATTATCGTCTGTATGCGATACATGGAGGAGTTTTACCAATCCATGGTCATGATAAAAATTTGATCTTATCCCCGATGTTGTTCGTCAGAAATTATCATGTAAAATGTAAAAAGAAGAACAAACATATCACAACAGATTGTACAGGCCATAGAGAATTCACTAAATTTATAAACTCACAATTGCTCCGTTATGAACAGTTGTTTCAACAACGCTGAAGAATATTCTCAAAGGAGAGACCGCTTATGAAACTGGTCATTGATCAGGTAAGCAAACATTACAGAGGCAACATTTGGGGTTTAAGAGACTTCAGCATGGAGCTGGAACCGGGTGTCCTGGCTTTGGTCGGCCCTAATGGGGCCGGCAAATCGACTTTGATGCGTATCTTAGCTACCATAACCAAACCCACTGAGGGCAGAGTTACCTGGAACGGTGAAGATATTACCAAATCGCCCGACAACCTGCGCATAGTATTGGGCTACTTGCCCCAGAATTTTGGGGTATACCCAAACTTGAATGCAATGGAATTCATGGAGTACATGGCCGCGCTCAAGGGTTTGAATCGCCAGGAGGCAAGGAATCGCATCCGGGAATTACTCCAGTTAGTAGATTTGTATACAGTGCGGAAACAACCCCTGGAGGGCTACTCAGGTGGCATGAAACAACGTCTGGGCATCGCGCAGGCCTTGCTAAACGATCCTCAATTACTAATTGTGGATGAACCAACTGCTGGATTAGACCCAGAGGCACGAGTCCGTTTCCGCAACATGCTCGCTGATCTGGCTGGTGAGCGGATCGTGATTCTGTCCACGCACATCGTTTCCGATGCCGAAGCGACTGCAACAGAAATTGCCCTGATTAATTCAGGCAGTTTACTTAAGCATACTGTACCGGAGGAGCTCTTACAGGGAGTCGAAGGGAAAGTGTGGCAGTGGATCATTCCCAGTGCAGATTTGAACGAGGCGAAAAATAAATGGCTGATAAGCAGTACCGCGCGGCGCAGTGATGGAGTCCATTTGCGGGTAGTAAACGAAATTCCTCCCGGTTCAGATTCTCAAGCCGTTACCCCAACATTGGAAGATGCTTATCTATACTTCATTTCAGTCGATAACCAATCGAAGCCTAAAGAATATCGCGCATGAAGACAATTTATCCGATTTTCCACTTAACAAGGGCTGATTTCCTTGAACGAATTCGCCGGTATAGTTTCTTGTTAGTCCTTGCCATCATTGTGCTCATTGGCTACCTATTCGTTCCACCTGAGGGTGCTGGCTATCGAGTTTTGCAGGTTGGCGCACAGCGAGGGATTTACAACTCAGCCTGGATTGGACTCATGTTCGGGTTGACCGCCGCCATGCACTTACCCATGCTTGGCTTTTACCTGGTAAAAAACGCGGTTTCACGCGATCGCCAGACCAATGTTGGGCAAATCATCGCCACCACACCAATCAGTAAGCTGACCTATGTCGTTGGGAAGTGGTTTAGCAATCTGGCTGTCCTGGTTCTGATCCTATGTGTATTGACTGTGATGGCGGTCGTAATGCAGCTGGTCCGTGCAGAGGAAACTACAATCAACTTTGGGGCGCTTATCACCCCGATCTGGTTGATGGGAATGCCGATGTTGGCAATCGCTGCAGCTTTAGCGGTCCTTTTTGAATGCGTTCCCTTCCTCAAAGGGGGCTTAGGGAATGTGATTTACTTCTTCATCTGGCTCGCCACAATAGGTTTCGTCCTCTCGAGTTCTGTTGACGAAGCGACCGGGTTGGCTGGAGTTGCCCGTGACCCTTATGGTTACACTCGGCAGCTGGTCAATATTCAAGAACAGGTACTGGCGGAAAACCCAGATGCGGAAGTTAACTCATCTTTTATCAACTCAGGAAGTGATATTGAGAGCACTTTCACTTGGAACGGAAGCAATTGGCCAACAAGAGTTGTATTGGATAGGTTGTTGTGGTTTGGATTAGCCGTTGTTATCGTGGGACTTGCGGCGATTCCATTTGATCGATTTGATCCTGCTTCGAGGAAGTTAACACCCAAACGGGAAGGTCTTATCCACCGTCTGTCAAATAGGTTTGGCGATTTCCGGTCAGCTGGCATGCTACACAGTAAATTCGAGGAGAAAGAAGTAATACCTTTAGCGAATGCTGCTCAATTGACAACCATAACCATCACATCTAATCGATGGCGTTTCTTCGCAGTGCTGGCTGCTGAATTCAAGCTGATGTTAAAGGGACGTAGTCTAATCTGGTATATTGGCGCGATCGGATTGATTGTTGTCTTCCTGGTTTGGCCGCTCGACGTGGTCAGACGATATCTTGTCCTGGTTATGTTACTCTGGCCGATCACACTCTGGTCTGGCATGGGAAACCGAGAGAGAAGATATCAAATGGATCAGATAATCTTCTCTGGTGCACACCCGTTGCGCCGCCAACTTTCTGCCTCCTGGATCGCAGGATTTATCATTGCCCTGATAGCCAGTGGGTGTATTACTGCAATCATGATTGCCATTGGTAAAGAGTTCACAATTGTCTCCTGGTTAGCTGGGTCAATGTTTATACCCTCCTTGGCGATAGCGCTTGGGATTTGGAGTGGTGGTCCTAGATTATTCGAACTTGTCTACATTCTCTGGTGGTATTTAGGCCCTGTTGAAGGAGTACCGCTCTTCGATTTCATGGGCGTATCTCATATGGCTATCGAAACTGGTGTGTCGACCTATTACTTGATCGCCTCAATCCTATTAATCTTATTTGCGATAATTGGACGGTGGAGTTACTTTGAGGATTCTTTAATCTGAATCCGATCCCCATTTCAACTTTCTATCCCATGTGAATCCAATTTCCCGCAAAAAAGCTCTAGCCAGAACCATGTGCCCAGCCAAATTTATATGAACTCGATCCATTGCCAGCTGGTTTGGATCAACAATATCAATAAGCGGATTGAAATCTGCCTGTGAATCAACCAGCATGGCCTGGTGACGGGCAGCTACTTCTCCCACGGCTGCACCAAATTGGTCCATCATTGCTCTCATAGGCTCGAGCGGATCAGGTTCCAGGTAGTAAGGGGTCATTAATATCAAGCCTTTCACGCCTGGTCGGACTTGCCCTACGAGGTCATCGAGAGTCTCGGCAAATCTATCCACAGGATCCTGCCCCGCAGACTGCCATAATTGATTGATATGCTGCCAGACATCGTTGATACCGATCAAAATACTTAGCCAGTCTGGTTTCAAATCAAGCGTATCTCTCTTCCAGCGGTATTTAAGATCGTGGACCGTATCTCCAGAGATGCCCATATTAATTGTGTCGATGGCATAGTCCGGATAAAGAGCAGTCAAGGCTGCATCAACCAGGCTGACATAACCGTTTCCCAAAGCTTGATCAAAACTACCTGACCCAATCGGTCGCTTGCGCCCACAATCAGTAATTGAATCTCCGATGAATAGAAGCCGGCTGTTTGGTTGTATAAGCATTGATAATTCCTATAAAGACGAAATCAAAGGTTGATTAAATGGTGGAGGAGCTATTCCGTGTGCTAATTTTAGCAGGAAAAGTTATCGCATAAACTTCTGTCAGTTTTAGATTAAACAGTCTCCATTACAATTGGTGCCAGTGCTGGTTCTCGAGTTTGCCTGGGAATCGGGAACCAAGTTATTTTCAGATCCATACGCCATGGGGACTATCGTCTACAAACAGAAATATATTTGTGATCCTTGAAAATCTGGATTGCCTGGGTAAACTGATTGGAGATATTAACAATCTGGGAGATCGATGAGAGGTAAAGCAGCGTTATAATTAATTATTAGGCATATTTTCGAATCCTGGGTCATTAACTGCTAACAACATTCACTTGAGGAGTTCTATGATTACATGTCCATGGTGTGGAACCGGCTACACCACCTTCCAACCTAACTGCAACAATTGTGGGGGTTCTATGCCGCTACCAGTGGAAGATGATTCTACTTATTCTGCGAAGGCTTTAGCTGTTCCCCCACCAGCGCCGCGTGATGTGCCGCGGAACTATATCTGGCGGGTCTTATTGTCAGATGGCTGGGCGATCACAGGAGGGATATTCGCTTTGGTAGGATCAATTTTTGGGGTGGTAGGATTTGGATTGACGGCTGGTGTCGTCACTGCATTTGTTGGCCTGCCATTTCTTGCATTGGGGGTGTTAGGTTTTGGTGGAGGGGCAGCGGTATTGATATGGCGCTATCAAGAAGCGCAGAAAATCAAAGAGGTGTTGAAGGACGGAGAAGCAGCGCTGGGGGAAATTGAAAATGTGCAGCAGGTCTTGAATGTACGAGTGAATGGTCGCCATCCATGGACGATCAGATATGGGTTTGAGGTGAGTGGTCGTTTGTACCAGGGTAAATTGACGACCTTAAGTCAACCGGACTTAAGTCAACAGCCAGAGACGGATATATATTTACTCTATATGCCTGAGAATCCTGAACAGAACACGATTTATCCGCACCCGTATGCTTACTTCGCCACCTGATATGAAATGAATTGTAGACTTGCTCTTTCGAGCACATCTCCCACGGATCCTAAACCTGACAGGTTTATTTAGTTTCCATATCATCCTAATCGCTTCCTGTATTACAATTGTAGAATAAATATCCCGAAAAATTTTGGATTGGAGGTTAATAATGAGAAGAGGAGCCAGACGAGGCACACGACGCAGGACCCGCAGGCGCACGAGACGCCGGGTAAGACGAAGAAGAGTTATGGTAGGTGGTTTTGTATTACTAGCTGCAGGCGGAGCCTACGCGGCAGTTAAACTCAGCCAGAAGGACGCCGACCGGATAGAGGAACATACAGGATTACCACCGGATGAGCTCGAAGATCAGGATTTAGAGCAGGCGATGACAGAGCTCAACATCCAATCTCAACCGATGACAGACGAAGATCAGGCTGCTCTAGGACAAGGAACGCAGGCACCTCAAGCAGCACCTCAAGCGCCTCAAGCAGCTGCTGTCAGCGGTGGCGGTG
>JBEQLH010000068.1:0-1991 GCA_040326075.1 Anaerolineales bacterium | reverse complement strand
GCACCTCAAGCAGCACCTCAAGCGCCTCAAGCAGCTGCTGTCAGCGGTGGCGGTGAAGCATCTTACCTGGCGGAATTGGAAAAGCTGGGTGAGCTGCGCGATAAAGGCATCATCACTGACGAAGAGTTCGAAGCAAAGAAGAAGGAACTGCTTGGACTTTAATTGGGGGATTGTTATGGTGAATGATTGAGGCAAAGCTGATAATTGAAAAATCCAACATAAAGCCTTCGGATAGATAATTTCCGAAGGCTTAAATCTTGTGTCAGTTAAATTTTATCCCATTCCCTCCCTCGCGCTAATTACCAATTAGTTCCCCGAACCTTTAAACTGCAACTATATTGCTTTCTTTCACCTTGAAACACGCCACCCAGTGATCAGGATTGATCTCAATAAATGGCGGTTCTTCCTGGGAGCATTGATCTATCGCTTTGGGGCAGCGCGGGTGGAAGCGGCACCCGGTCGGCGGATTGAGTGGGCTGGGCACCTCGCCTTCCAGCAGGATACGCTCTCTTTCGAGTTTTGGATCGGGAATAGGAATAGCAGAAATTAGTGCTTGCGTATACTGGTGCAGTGGATCTCTGAAGAGATCCTCGCGGGGAGCCATTTCCACAATTTTTCCAAGGTACATGACTGCCACCCGGTCGGAGATATGCTCGACAACAGACAGGTTGTGAGCGATGAATAAGTAAGTCAGATTGAGTTCATCCTGTAAATCGTTGAGAAGATTCAACACCTGGGATTGAATGGAAACATCCAATGCTGAAACAGGTTCATCACACACTATGAAACTTGGGCGCAGTACCAGAGCCCGGGCAATCCCAATTCTCTGGCGCTGCCCACCTGAAAACTCGTGCGGGTAACGGCGGGCATAATAAGGGTCCAAACCAACCTTCTCTAATGCATTATGCATTGCGTTAACCCGTTCCTGACCCTTACCGATCTTATGAATTTTTAGTCCTGCAAGAATTGAGTCTCCGATCGGTTTTCGAGGATTCAGGGACGAATACGGGTCCTGGAAGATCACCTGCACATTGCGGCGCATGCTTTTAAGTTCTTTGGAATTCAATTCAAAAACATTTTGTCCATCGAATTCGACGGAACCGCTCGTTGGTTCTAAGAGACGAAGGATGCAGTTGCCTACTGTGCTTTTTCCACAGCCGGATTCTCCCACCAGACCAAGCGTTTCTCCCTCCCGAATGATGAAACTGACGTCGTCAACAGCCTGCACCCAGGCAACAACACGTTTAAGTATTCCCCCTCAGACGGGAAAATATTTCACCAGGTTATTTACATATACCAATTCCTTAACCTGGTTGTTTCTGCCGTTGTCAGTTGGGGTCTCCGTCTGGTCAACCACAATCCACCATTTTAGCGATAATAAATTTACGGATCAATATTGAATTCTCCATAACAATCAATACTTCGCTCACCATGATTTGATTATCTCGCAGGACAGGTAGAATTCTATCAAACATTTATCCCTATCCTGCGAGATTATTTTTTTCCTGTAATAAATTCCGCTGGTTGTTAAATTCTGAGGTTATTTTTCCTTAGCTTCCTTCACGGCATCATTAAAGACGTTCAATGTTTCGTTTACATCTTCCTCACTTAATGAGTAGCACAGGAACCAGGGTTCGCGTCCATCCGCATCCGGTTGTACCCCATTGCGGATTAACCCCATGCTGATTTCTTCATAAAGTTCACCATCACCAGCCAGATAATCACGGAAATCTTTCGGCTCCTGATCCTTACCCAGGAAAATGCCAAACATGGATGGAACACCAGTGACCACGTGGGGGATTCCAGCCTCTGTTAATATTTCTCCGATGCCAGTCATCAGCATTTTTCCGCGTTGATTGATGGTTTCAAGGACAGGCTCATTTTCCAGGATTTCCAGAGTTGCATCCGCTGCAGCTGCTCCGACGACATTGCCTGAATACGTGCCGCCGTGTGCTAATGATCCTGGTTCGATGGTCATCATCACCTCTTCC